>CAZPBV010000006.1:5545-7579 GCA_964584675.1 uncultured Bdellovibrionales bacterium | reverse complement strand
GTAGCAAGAGAGTCAGCTCCGACGGCAGTCTTGTCATCAGAGGTCGCAGAGGAGTGCCCAGAAGGGAGAGCAGAGTGCCCGTTCAGTCCCTTATGATAGTGACCGCCACCGTTCAGGGTGGAGAAATAGGCTGCCCAGGAAGCATCTACAAGTCCCGGGTCTGTCTGAAACAGGCGAAATAATTCTTCAACGTAGCCGGCATTTGGGCCAAAAAATTCAAAAACACTCTCATCCATACCTGACGCGCTACTCCCCCAAGTCATAAACCATCAAGTTTCCAAGGTCCTTATCGTCTGAAATCTCGCGGGATAAGAGCGAGAAGTGATGTCTTAAGGCTTAATAAATTTAGCCCAGACCAGAAAAATTTGCAAAATCTATGGGTACTTACCTCTTCTGGTCCACAAACTGAGCGAAACTGCTTACCAAGCTGTCCAAGCGCTCATGATAGTCAGAGCGCTCCCCACTATCGGATAGAACAGTGTTGATTTGAGGAATAAAAACCCGCTCTCCAAATATGTGGGACTTGCGATAGTGAAAGATAAGCTCCAATTGCTCCACGGACCGGAGCGCCCCAAATTGTCCGGCTGCAAGGCCGACAAAGGCTACCGGCAACCCCACGAGACTCTCGGGAAATTTGAGCATGTCAATAAAGTATTTGAGCACGCCAGGAAAACCTCCGTTGTACTCGGGTGTAACCACAATCATTCCATCCGCGGCAAGGATAGGTTCTTGAAATTCGGCTTCAAACCACGGGGGTTTTTTGAGATAGGAACCAGCGTCAAAAATATCCGCACGCAAACTGCATAAATCCAGTAAATAATGCTTAGACTTTGATGTAGTTGGCGGCGAAATGGCATTCAGCCTGTCAAAAATAATCCCAGCAACTATTCTCGTATTGGACCCTGGTCGATTGGTGCCTGAAAGTACCAGCATGTTTGTTCCTCGGCGACAGCAACAAGACAACTATTTTTGAAACAAAGAAAGATACTCGCCGTATCCTTCTCGTTCCAGATCTTCCTTTGCAATAAATCGCAGAGATGCCGAATTAATACAATAGCGCATACCGTCGGGTCCTGGCCCATCGTCAAACACGTGTCCAAGGTGGGAATTGGCCATTCTTGATCGTACCTCAGTGCGAGTCATGCCATGGCTGGAATCGGAGCGCTCGATCACTCCCTCCTTGAGGATTGGCTTGGAAAAACTTGGCCAACCGGTCCCAGAGTCGAACTTGTCAGCGGAGCTAAAAAGCGGCTCTCCGCTAACAATATCTACATAAATCCCCTGTTGCTTGTTGTCCCAGTACTGATTGTGAAACGGACGTTCGGTGCCATTTCTTCGAGTAATCTCGTATTGCTCAGGCGTTAATTTCTGTCTGAGATCCTCATCTGACATGGCAAGACAACTTTCCGCGTTTTTCTTCCATTCTTGATTCATAGCTGCTTCCTGAGCATATAGTTTTCCGCAGCAAAAAGCTGCGAAGGTAAATAAAAGAACAACTCCTCTATTTAGAATCATTCCATCGCTCCCTGATAAAAGGCCCGCGACCTGACCCTTCCTTGTACATCTCATAGTGGGCGCCATTCTTTTTATAGTAGGCCTGGTGCTCCTCCTCGGCGCGATAAAACTCTTTGGCGGGCAGAATAGCGGTCACTATGGGCTTAGAAAACTTGCCTGACTCCTCCAATGCCTGCTTCGATTCGAGCGCGGCCCTTTTTTGCTCGTCGCTATGGTAAAATATGGCAGTGGTATACTCAAACCCTCGGTCAGCAAATTGTCCGTCGGCTTGGGTGGGATCAATGTTCTTCCAAAATTCATCTACTAATTGCCGATAGGTTACCGCCCGAGGATCAAATCGTATTTCAATCGATTCGCGGTGTCCTGAATTTCCACGGCAGACCCGCTCATAGTTTGGCTGAGGCGCCTCTCCGCCTGTGTAGCCAACGGCAGTACTAAAAACGCCCTTCATGCGATCGAAGACTGGCTGCATGCACCAAAAGCAGCCGCCGGCAAAGGTGGCGACTTCCACAGGAGTCG
>CAZPBV010000006.1:0-5535 GCA_964584675.1 uncultured Bdellovibrionales bacterium | reverse complement strand
AGGGGCATAGATACACCTTCAGATATCCTCGACTCTTGAGCGACTCCCCGGTATCCCCAAAAGAGGAACCCTAGAAGCACCACCCAGAGGGGATAGGTTAAGGACTTGGAGGAGCGTCTCATTGTCCAATTAGACGGTGGCGAATCCATAGTATTACAAAGATTATCGCATGTGCGAAAAATCTACTAATGTTTCCTGATGGATAGGGCGACTTAGCATTCTATGTACGGCGAATACAGGGGTATCCATATGAGAAAGAAACTTTGTGTTGGTCTAGGGCGCTTGAACGCTTTCAAAAAGGTGCGTGCTTACTTAGTAGTTTTAGCGGCCGCGCTTTTTGCGTGTGTGTTCACCGCCTGCCGTGAAAGCGATAGAAATCCATATTCCTTGGAGCCCCGCAATACCGAAGAGCAACGTCGCGCAGTGGATAGAAAGGTCGGGGTCGATGATAGCCAGCCATCGCCCGAGAAGACCAATCAGGGTCAGCAGGAGGCTGGCTATCAGGCGCGTCAAAGGGAGGCGGACAACGCGACTCGCGCCTACCAAAATTGCATGGAGGCACATAATGCCGATTGCTCCCATGAAGACGCGCGACAGCAGGAGGCAAGAGACGAGCTACGAGAATTTTGCGCAGATCATCCCGACCAAGAAGGGTGTAGTCCTCCCGCCGATCCTCCGCCCTGCCCATCGCAAGGACTTTGCAATCAGCGCCCTACCCCAGACGTATCGACCGAGCCAACCCCACAGCCGCTCCCTCAAGGTGGCGGTCATGGAGGCTCTCCAAGGGTTAGCGCCATTTATGATGACCAGATGCGAGCGCAGCTCAAACGGCCAAAGCCGGTAAGTGCCACCCAGCCGAAAGATCAAAATGGAGCCGCCCGGCCGTCGCCTGTTCAGACTGCTGCCTCCCAAGCTACGCCGTCGCCGGAGATTAGCCACGTCGTGTGTATTCTTTCCAACCTTGGACTAACCGCAGATGATTTTGGAATTTTGTTTGAAGATTTCTCTAGCGCCGCTATCCCTGCGCCGCCCGGTTATGTTGCGGCCTGGGAATTGTCTCTGAGATGGAGGGTGGCGCCACACGAAAGCTTTCACACGATACGAGTGGGCGCAATTTCCGATGGGAAATTCAATGTTGAGTTTGTAAAAGGGACCTATGCATTTCAAAAAACCTATCTGGTCACTTACTACCCAGGGGAACCAATGCGCCACCAAGAGCTTCTTGATCGCCTGATGTCCTCTGCTGATAGCCCAGATTGGAACATGGTGGCTCCCTATTCTCAATACAGTACTATGCGGGAGTGCGTGCCACAGCTTCAGTAGCCGCTAGCGGGAAGCGCCGCAGGCCTCTCCGGCAGCCGCACTATCACACGCACCACGCCTCGTTCGCTCTCCCACACCGGCACTGGCAAATGGCGATCGGCAAAGTAGCGCCACGCCCGGCGGGTGCCCTCACCCCACTGCTCGATCAACCCCGCCAGAAAAAAAGCGCGTGCAACCCTGCGGTTGACAGGAACTGAGGGGTGAGGCAGGTGAATGGTTTGCGGGGTGATCTTGGGGGCGGGTAGCATGCCGGGGTTCATGATTTCCAACTCCTGCTGACCAATAATATTGAGGTAAGAAGGAGATGGATCGCGGTAGTCTCGATGTGCTAAGGCGTTAGCGATCAACTCTTGCGCAGTCCACAGCGGCAGTACCCCTGTATGGCGGTCGCCGACTCTGGTAGTCTCAAGTCTTGAGGCCAAGCGCTCCTTCACAAACCCTAATAAGCCCTCCAACTGTTCAAACAAATCGCCCTGGAACACTCTCTGTTCCAAAAAACTGGAACGAGAGGCGTCGCTAAAATGCGCCGCGCGAAACTCCGCGTTTGGAATAAAACGCGTTGGATTCTTTCCGAACAGCAGCATGGCCCCCTTGGTCGGCAGACCGCCCTGAAGAAGCTCCAGCGATCCCAGTGACTGTGTCAAATCTGCAAATATCGGAATATTCAAGCTACGCCTCTCGTTTGCAAACGAGATAAAACGTTCCACTTTCGCGGGGTTCAAGTCTTCCAGCACGGCATCCCGGCACACTTCACTATCGGCGCCTGCGCCATTTCGCTTGCTTCCCAGCAGCAGATGATACTCGGATTGATCCATGGCGGCGTTGGAAGATTCGACTCTCTTGTACGGACGCCCGAAAGCCAGGTGAGGTTTTAAAGGGCTTTCCTGAATCGACACTACCAGCACGCTGCGCTCCTCAAGCGTAAGTCTCTCGACCCCAGGGTAGAGCCGTTCAAGGGTAGAGCCGTTCAGCGGTGTTTGCCAAGATTGTCTGTGAAACTTGGCGAATGGTTGCGTCGCTGATGTCCTGTCCGACCACCGCTCCGCCATCACGCACGCCGCATACCACCACCCCTCCCTGTGAGTTGGCGAAGGCAACCACGGTCTGAACCAGCTCCTTAGCTTCGCGGGTGGAAAGCTTCCATTCCAGCTTCTCACCTTCGTGCCAGGAGGGTATGTTGTAAAGATTAAGAAAATCAGATACGTGCATAGCCGAGGCTGACTTTGCTCCAATAAACCCGCACTGGCAAACGGATTATCAGCGACAACCATGAGGCTGTTAATAATGCGCTAGGGGCGTGGCTGCCAATCTGGATATAGTTCGCTGACGGCTGCCCGTCCACTAGACCCAAGGTGCCGAAAATATATATTTGGGCCCAAAACCTGCCTGGCAAAGCCAGGCAAAACTGAGTCAATCTCCCGCGCATACTCAGCCACAGTTCCACCTCCTTCGACCACGCACTTCTCCAGTGCACTTCGGGCCGATCGAGCGCAGTCTTCCCAGGCGACGCCCCTTGTAAATTGACGTGTCGTAGGACTATCTCTTCCAGATTCCGCTACAAATGCCGCCAAGGCTGGCAGGCCTGACATATCATCTGGCAATTTTATCGCATCGGTTTTGGCCACCGTTGACGGCAAAAGGAAGTCTTCATAAGCCTTGGGGTTCTTCGCAAGCCAAAGATAAGTCGAGAAGGTGATCTCTCCAGCCGGTGTAATTTCACGGGCTTGAGATATGCCTACTCGCCGTTTTAGAAAATTAAAGCCGGTTTCATACGCCCTAAGCTCGTTCTCTATTCCAAATATATCCACATCAGGAATTAAGCCTTGGTCCACCATGTGGTGAAACCGCTCATGCGCTATCGTTTCCTTAACAGTTAGGTATTCCCAATATGAAATCACCGGTTTTCGCGGCAGATAAATCTCAAGAGCTTCAGCATTGAGCGTGCCCCCCCTCTCTTTAGCCCATATAAAATCTATTCGGGGAGATGAATCTGCGGGTGCGAAAACACGCGCGAGCGCGCCACTTTTTTCTCCCGGCATACCCCAGCGCCAAAACGGATTTAGGATTCTGGCGTCAACGTCAGGATAGCCTCCAACACTACGTGGGATATCACGCCAATGCGAATATATTTGCACCGGTCCGCCCCAATGCCCCCAGCGCGACAAAGGCACAGGAAAGGCGTGCTGCAACACCCACCCGCTCATGGCCGGACTAGCCCATTTAAACTGAGCCGCCAGCAAGTCTCCCATCAAGAAGCGCTTGGCCGAGGCCGGAAGCGCTCGCGCCCCCCAACGAAGAAGCGGGCCGCCAACTCTCGATGCTAGTGCTCCCGCGCCCTTTCCAATCGGACCGGCCAATAGCAAGGATGCCGCTCCAAAGGTATCTGAGGCAGCCTGCCCCATCCCAGGCGCCTCCCCGTACTCCAAATAGCGCATCTCAGGCGAAAGTTGAGTAACCAATCCCCCCAGTCCTGTGTTGTCCAAAACTTCCGCACCAAAGGCTCCTAAGTATGTAGCCTGCCCAGCCCGCTCCCACATTAGTGCTTCATAATGTTCGCGAAAATCGGGGTCCGGTCCCGCACCAATCCACGGCATTGGAGACGAAGGGTCATCGCTATTCATGGCGCCAGCCACCAATGCACCCTGGAGCTTCTCCGAAGTGTCTCTTATCGCAAGCCCATCTTCACTCACCCCAATTCTTACAAACGGGATGTCCTCAGCTAGCTCACCCCGTAAGCCCAATCCTCGCGGAAAATAATTCTCAGGATTCTCATGGGCACTCGATGCATTGAGCGGAATAAATATTCTTCTCCCAGCTTCCACGGCTATTAGCCAACCGCTACTAGGCTGCGTCTCTCCGGGCTCAAACTTAAACAGCACTGGCCAATCCAACTCAGGCGCCCAAACTGCCAAAAATCTGCGCCCAAGCTGTCCACTGCTCTGCTCCTGGAGCTCAAGATAGCCCTCTGCCATAACACGACTATAAGTCTCTGAAACAACTGGCTGAGCAATAACATCTCGGCACAGCAGGGTAACCTGTAGTGTCGGAAGCAAAACCACCAACAATAAGAGGGCAATTCGTGATGATAGTCTTCTCATAACCTCTCCTAACTCGGACAGACTATTCACCGGGAGGTTTCCACTCGTAGTAAAGGGGCTGCAATGATTCTCTCGTTCGGTATTGATTTTCCCTATAAAACACAACATCGCTTATTTCCTTATTGTGGAATGGGTACATGAGCGACTTAGGATCAGACCCCTCAAATATCGAAGACACGTCTTTCTCGTTCTCTGCTAGACCTGCAGCAAGTAATTGCCTCGCACTCCACTCAATCGAATAGCGCACGACCTCCTGGTTCCACCATGCAAGTTTACGAGTCAACGACATCACCCCGTGGCGTAGAAACTTAAATGGAAACGAGGCAGCGAGTCTATCGCCCCAGATCATTGTTTTAGCCCAAATATAACCCGGGCGAGCGGTCGCGGCATAGCTACCATGTCGGGAAACCACCAGCCCTAAAAAATTTGAGCCGGGAGTTCTCCATGTATCACCGAGCTCTCTCTTCATTTGCGATGGTCCTATAATAGCGCTTCGAACCTCGTGCCCTTCCTGATATGCAACCAACTCATTTAATGGTCCAACCTGCGGAATGTAAGGAATCTTACGCAATAGTCCCAGCCCTGAAAGGCCTAGAGGAGCATTCGGACCAGCTAGATGCGCATTAGCGTGTAACATCTCATGGGAAATGCTTTCCATTAACTCACTGAACTTCAAGACCGTCAAGAATGGCTTCCGGGGGATAGCCATTGTAATACGCCAATCTTCCTTATTAAACTCCGCGAGTGTTCCCCGCGATGACAAATTGTCAAACACACCATGCTTTGAGAGGAGGACTACATCAAGTTCCTGCCAGGAAAAACGCCTTGAAAGACCGAGGCTCAAAAGTGGGTCGAGAAACGGATTTGGCACCATTCTCTCCGGGTCGGGATAGTACTTACCGTCCTCTAGATCCAAGATAGTCGCCGGGATCCTAAGCGGGCGCCCAAAGAACGTATCAATCGTAACTTCATGTTCGGGAGGAGAGAAGGGCCGAATCGCTTCCTCCATAGTTAGACCGCCCGCTGTCAAGGTGTCTGAGACCAGATCCCCTCCAAATTTGAGGAGCCCTGCGAGAATGTCTTTCCCCGTGTCTACCACCTCTGAGCCAATCCG
>CAZPBV010000005.1:17286-21340 GCA_964584675.1 uncultured Bdellovibrionales bacterium | reverse complement strand
TACCGAACATGGTATCGGAATCTGTCCAGTAATCGTTATCGGCTGTGGCTCAAAGGACGCAAGCAGTTGACAGAATACACAATCGCGCGGGGTAATTTGTAGACGATAGTTAAACAAGCGGTCTGAGTGGTTTTCAACCAACTCGGGCTGACTCACAAAACTACAATCCATTGCCAAGGGACTGACCGTTTGCCCCTCGCGTGTCAATGTGGGCAACCCATAACCAGTGACGTCGTAGGTAATAGTTACCGCCGAGGGAGAAATTCCAAATATGCCCAGGAGAGCACTGGCAGGAGGCGTTTTTTCGCCCTGACCTACAAGAGAACGTATGAGACTATCTAGATTAAAAAATGACCGAAGCTGCGCGGAGGTACTACAACATGATGGGATGGGGGCTGATGCCGCGGTGGGATTAAGCTGAAGGGCCTGGAGAGCCCGGCTCCTCACCGCTATATCGATGCCTCGACTGATCTGCCTTCCAAGTTCGGCGGTCTTCTGTCTATCCTTCATGCGGAGCGCATATTCCAGCATCCCGGCCACAATAAGGAGTAAAAGTGCCATGCCCAGGGCAAGTTCGAGAAACACTACCCCGTGAGTGTTCCTATATTTGTTCCTGTGCGGCATAGTGTAAAAATTGCTTCCCCGTTCCTTTGATATCCACAAGCGCGCCAGATTTCATAGATATCGCCGGCTTCAGATATCCCATGTCAGTATCGGCTAATAAGACGCCAACTCTTAAGTATTCACCCTGATTCTCCGATCCCAGGAATGGGAAGCTTAGGAGATGGATCTACCATGCGAAAAATTCGTAGTATTCGCTGCCCGGTCCACATGCGCTCGACAACCTGGGACTCGGCTTCATTGGTGCGTAAATCGGCTACCATCCTGCGTGCCCCCGCTTCACAGCGCCTATTTCTAATACTCGGGATGTGCTTTCTCATTGCCAGCCTTGGAACGGCTGCCCTTCCCTTTACTAGCCAGCAGCCCCCCCGAAAAACCAACAGCTTCTCCCATGAATTTCGCCGCGCAATCAACGTTCCTTCCGCAGTGAACATAGCCGAGCCAGAACTGAAGGTGTCTGGCATTGTCCCACACCCGGGGAAACGTGCGGTGGCTCTATCGGTTGACGCTCGTGCAGGAGTCGAAGGTTACGCGCAGCCGGGATCTCTGGTTGATGTCTATTATACCTATGTTGACACCAGCGGACGATTGCAAAGCACTATTCTTGCCGATGGCGCTCGTGTTCTGGCCGCCCAGGGCAAACTCTTTAACGCACCATTTCAACCCGGCGTAAAATCTCAGCCGGGAACCGGCACCGTGGTACTCGAGGTCTCCCCGGATGAGTCGATGAAGATCATTACCGGGACCAATGTCGCTCTCATCAGCCTCGTGCTGAGGAGCGCTGATGACACGAAACCAACAACACCACAGATTGCCACAAGTGAAGACGTTGTTCCTCTGACCTCAAAATATCGCGCCGCGCCTAAGCAGCGCGCCTATTGTCCGCCGACACCCGGCAGCGGTGTTCCCATCGGCACTCCACTACTTCCGAGTGGATACCGCGTTCCCGCCATCGGGGCATCGCAATTTCATCAATGTCGGCCGCTGAGCGTCCTTTGAAGTTCACATCTCTTCGTTAACATGCGAACAGCACGTTTTAACTCGGGAGAGAATCCCTGGCGCGCCAGACGCACCGCCGAAAAGGGTTGACGAATCAACTTCTTTTCGCGCCACAAGGGAACGGCATGCCGCAATATCGGAATAGTACTCATGCCTTCAAGAATGTAGGGAGCAAGCTCCAAAGAGTGAAGCTCCATTTCAATGAGAGCGAACGGAGTTGATTTAGCGTGCGCCTCAACAACTCCAGGCTCGATACATTCATCGCTATTTCCTGCTGCAAGCAGCAAATCCACATGTGTTTCAAGACGGCCTTTGATGCCATTGTCCACTGGGGTGCTCAGCACGTAGCGAAGTTTAGAACTTACACCGCCTTCACAAAATGGCACGAGCGCATAGAAGGCAACCTTATCGATAGCAACGGAAACGTCAAGGCGCCCAACCTGAGACTTGGGGCCCTTAATATCGATACAAAATCCCTCCACTCCATGTTCCACCGTCCGTCGAATGCGAGCACGCTTCAGAGGCAACGTACTCCACAACGCAATCTTATGAAGGGCACGCAGCACAAACCAACTTACAATCGGTAAATAGCGCTCATCGAAGTAGTGTTGTTGAATAGAATGGCTCGGTGCCTCCGAAAGCGCCACGACCTCTTCGATATGCGGTCTCAGCGAAAAGAAGCGCAGTTCGCATTCGGTCATGCCGGTTGGCGTTAGGCTACTGGCCGGAAGAATCGCGTCCAGGAGGTCAAATAAGCGACGATGCGCTTGAGATGCCCGTCCCTTAGGAGGAACGATACCCTTAGGAAACGGAATAAGCTCGGCTCGTCTCTTATGCTCCATGGTCACCAGTGAGATGCGAGATTCTCCTAGCAGCGATTCAAAAAATATGAAAATTTTGCGCAATCTTGGTCTCAAAAATGCGCTTATCCACTCCGATTATCCTGTCGGTCCCCCATGGTTAGAGACCTTATAAGTTCGAATCCGATAGCCATACGGAGTCGGTCCGACCTTTGCACACGTCGCCTCAGTGCTCACAGAGTAGTTCGAGGTGGTTCATGCGCAATGAGGTAGTGGTTCGTCGTAGCCGGGCAGTTATATCTTTCTGCCTAATTCTTGTTACAACCACATGCCCCGCCTATGGAAAGGCGCGGGACAAGGGGAACGCCCCCATTACCGTCTCGCCGTCGGATGTCTTTACGGTCATCGACTCCGACGGGAAAACTGTTTCCTGCGCATCTATTGAAGGTAAGGTAGTAGCCGGAACCTACTCTCCGCCAAATTTATTCGAGCCGCACTCAAGCACAATCGCAAAAACGAGAAAGAAGGTAACAGCCGCTAAACACCGGGAAGATAGTATCTCGGTCAAAAGACTGAAGAAGACTCTAAAAAAGCTTCTACGGCGAGCGGTGGCAGAGGCCGCTCTTTGCGAGAGGCACCGCCCGACCCCCATACCAACGGTTCCGACGATTCCGGTTAGCTTCGAAAAACTGGACCGGCCGGTCACACCCGAAGATGTGCGCTACCTTGCTGAGAAGGCTGGATTTGGTTTTGGATCTCGCGAACTCTATTTGGTTGATATTGGGGTTAACCAGGGCATTGAGGCGCTAGTGACAGCGTTTATGCAAACCAGGACCGAAGACGCTGGTGTTCTTGACGGCGTGCTTGACCTTCGGGATGGAGCCATCGGCAGCGACACTACCCAAACTCCCAGTGGTCAGCGGGCAGGCTTGCTGAGGCTATGGTCACAGACCAACAACCCATACGCTGAACGCATGGCAAAATTTCTTCTTAGCGTCTGGACAGTTTCGGGGGATGTTATTGGCGATGAAACTTTTCGTTATCTCTTTTGGGACTATTTTGATCGTCTCCGCACTTACTCTTATGATGCCACCAACCTTCCTGCGCTCGGCATTGAAATCACCCGCGATCCCCTCATGCTGGTGTATCTCAACAACGAACTTAACGTGAAGGGAAATCCCAACGAAAACTATGCGCGCGAGCTGATGGAGTTGTTTACTCTCGGGCCTACCAATCTTGACGGCAACCCGAACTATACCGAAACAAAAACCGACGGCGAAGGAGACATAGCCGTGGCAGCGCGCATGCTCACCGGATGGAGCGTCCAGTTTCGTTACACTCCCGTGAAGGCGACCGCCCGATTTGACTCATTTCAACATGAGGCTGGACCGCACACTATGTTCAAAGGGATGCCTTTTTCCTTCTCTGGGGACGATGAAAGCGACCTCGTGCGAGGTATCTTCGGGCATCACCCCGGCGCTCGGCGATACTATGCCACGGAAATCCTAAAAGAGTATCTAACCCCCAACCCGCCGCGTAACCTGATTGAAGATTTCGGCGAGGTCATTGCCGCTAAGAACTATAATCTGAGGGAGGCAATGGCAATCCTCCTACAATCGAATGCCTTCTATGCA
>CAZPBV010000005.1:1744-17276 GCA_964584675.1 uncultured Bdellovibrionales bacterium | reverse complement strand
AAAAATACGGTGCCAAAAGATAGTCCAGAATTTGCGGTCGAAGTGATTCGCACTCTCGGCCTTGAACAGGCCGTGAACTATAGCGAATTACAACGTCAGGTATCGGCAGCCGGAAGCGAAATTAACGCCGCACCTTCGGTTTTCTGGTACCCGCAGGAGGTATGGCTAAGCCCCAGCGTTCTCTTAGAGAAGGCAAACCTCGTGCACAAGCTCTTTGGCGACTCCACATCGCTCGCCCTTCCCGAGCCGGATTGGAGCGCGGCTAGCGTGCTACCACAAGGCGCAACTACCGCACGGGCGGTGATACAGCACGTTCTTGTAACACTCGGCATTTCCACGTTGAGCGAAACCCAACTTTCAAATCTGGAGAGTTACATGAATCGGGCGAGACAATACAATGGGACCTATACGTCAGCCCCGTATGACAATACCCAGGCAAGTGCTCAACGAACAAAAGGGCTTGGTCTGTACTATATTTTATCACTCACCCCGGATTTTCAACTGCGCTAGGAGGATAAGATGGTTTCAAAATTATCTCGAAGACGTTTTCTCTCTCACTGCGCTCTTTGCGGGCTGGGATCGGCAATATCGCCACTTCTGCAAGGCGCTATCGCCAGCCCGGCATGGGCCTCGTCGGGAAATGGCACCAAATTGCTGTTGGTCAATCTTAATGGCGGCTATGATGGCCTGGCACTCCTACAACCGATTTCCGGGGGCGTCTATTCGACCCTTGCCAGCATGAGACCGACATTGGCTAAGGATCCTTCTACTCTCCTTGCCACCAATGGTGTCTATGGGCTCGATCCAGGGCTCACCTGTCTCAAGAGTATCTATGACGAAGGTCGCCTAGCCGGGGTCCAGAAGGTAGGCTACGACAACATGAGCCGATCCCATCTAGATTCGGAAGTAGTGTATGCCAGAGGGGTGCCCGATCGCCTTAGCGCGACTGCCAGTGGATTCTTGACTCGAATCGGAGGCGAGTATCAGTGGGGAACGTTGCAGGCTATCAGTGTTACCGGCTCCGACCGCACCTTTGAAGGCGGCGCATATCGTGGAACTCAAGTGTCAGGGCTCAGCTCGTTCAGATTCCTTGACCAGAATGGCGTATCGACCCACGAGAGCACTGATAGAAAAGACATGGCCTACTCCATCATTCATGATTGGCAAACAATTGAGGCAAAAGCATTTCAAAAGGCAACCAAAGATTCTCTCGAACTGACCGTCAACACCGTGGATACGGTTAAAGCGGCGGTGCAATCAACTACTTATCCATCGTCATACCCCAATACATGGGTCGCCGCGCGTTTCAAAGACATAGAAACTGCCTTTAGTGCTTCTCAAATTGATGCTCAGGTCGGCTATCTTCGTCTTGGCGGCTATGACACTCACTCAACTCAGGCCTCTCGTCTTAGCTCTTTGGTAAGCCAAATTAATGCCGCACTCACCGTTTTTATAGCCAATATGAAGACTCGTGGTATGTGGAATAACCTCATCATCGTCATCTTTTCGGAATTCGGACGCACCAATAGAGAGAACGGTTCTCAAGGAACAGACCACGGCGGCGGCGCTCCGATCTTTGTGCTTGGCGGCGGAGTCCAAGGTGGAATTCACGGGGAAATTACCAGTGCCGATCTCACCAACTATGGGTGGCTGCCCATGCAATATAATCTTGTTTCAGTCTACCGACAGGTATTCCAAAAAATGGGATATGACTCCGATAGAATATTCGCCAGCCCCGGCGGTAGTGCCCTGGGCCCACTGTTTTCTTAAGTCACCGCAAACTAACTTTTCAACATAACGCCTATGTGATGAATAATCAGCTCATCGATCAGACTATTGACCATATCTTCGTTCGTAACGAGGCAACCGTTTATCCTTTGCCTGAGCTCGGCCGAAGAAAGCGGCGCGCAAATCGCAAGGAACTGGAATTGGCCTTGACCGTTATTCTCGTTGATTTGGCATCGTCAGATCAGAACTTTGAACAGCGCGAATATATTGCTATTGGGGCAGGTTTGAGGCGACTCTTTGGAGAGAGCAACGACCTCCAAGCTCTAGTAAATCGGGCCCAGCTTGCCCTGGCCAATTTACGGGGCACACAGAATTTTGCCGACCTCTTAAGAGCCTCTCTATCGGAAGACGAGCGCCATGTTGTGGCAGAAATAATTGATAGCGTCATTGGGGCCGATGGTATCGAGGATGGATTTGAACAGTACTTACGCCTTAAGTACCGTAACATGCTTGATATTTCAACGAATCAGACATCGCCGTCCAAAAGCGCTCCAGAATCTTAACCATCAGCGAATAGCTGACGATCACTTTGCTAGACACGGAGGGTCTCTCTTGACTCTTGCCCCCATGCCGTACCAGCGGCATGTTAAAGAAATCGAGAGAGGTGTAAACTGAGGATACGCCAAGGCGCATCCTTAAGGCTTCAGGCGCCCTCGCCGGAGGCAAATATGACAGCGAGGTTGTATATGGCTATCTCTTCTTCAGGCAATTCAAGTTCATCGACATTAAGAAACCTAACCAATGCGACAAACGACTTGAGAAGCTCCTTTGAAAAGCTCTCAAGCGGAAAGCGGATAAACCGCGCCAAGGACGATGCCGCAGGGTTGGCAATAGTGTCGCAGTTAGAAGCTGACACGCGAATTTCAAGGCGCGCCATCGACAATGGCGGCGATGCCATTTCAATCGCAAATGTCGCCGAGTCGGCGCTCACACAGGTAAGCGACATCACCACCAGGCAACAAGAACTTGCAACACAAGCAGCCAACGGAGTTTACTCCAACGAACAGCGCGCCAACCTCGACTCGGAATATCAGGCGCTTGAACAAGAGAAAAACCGCATCCTGAGCTCCACCACATTTAATGGTCAGTCCGTATTTCAAGGGAGCACCATTCAGGTCGGGAGCGACTCAAGTGCAAGCTCGCAGATAAGTCTTCCGTCTGTCAATGCTTCCAGTCTGCTCTCTTCGGGGAGCAGTATCGCCTCGGTCGACCAGGCGCGTAGCGCCCTTGACGACCTTAAGTCGAAGTCCGACACCACCAGCAGTTTGCGGAGTGAATTCGGCGCCGCCACCAGCCGCATAGAACAATCAATTAACAACAATCAAACTAAAGTCGAAAACGAGGAGCGAGCGGCATCGCAAATTCGGGATGTCGACGTGGCAGACGAGGCAGCCAACTCAGTAGCGGCTCGAATACGGCAGCAAGCCTCTCAAGCGGTCCTGGCGCAAAACAATCTGACATCGCAAAGCGTTCTCAAGCTCCTCCAGTAATACCGGCCCGTTCCAAAGGAGGAAAGTTCCCGAGCGAGCTCCTTCAGGAAACTTTTGAGGAATGGATTCGAATAAAGAAGTATGCGCGACATACTTCTCGATCGAAAGACATTGACAATAACCGAGGGGCTCTCTGCACGGAGAGACTACCAAAACCGGTCATGTGCACGCCCCGCCCGTATACCTCGAACCAACTCCGGCGGTGCTGGACTCCCGGAAGTGCTGTGTTTTTTGGCGCTCCTGGCAACCCTAGCCGCCATCTCGGTGCCCCATTTCTCAGCCCTTTCGCAAAGTACTGAAGTGCGGCATCAGGGACATGCCGTCGAACACCTGCTTCGCCGGCTTGTTCTTCTTGCTCAGGAACGCGAGACGCTCGTAAGCGCAGAAGTATCAGAAAGCCGAATATCGGTATCAGGGGCGCTTCATACCTCCATCCTGCTTAAAAGGCCACTTATGTTCGGCCCCCAGCCCTTGCCGACAATATACTTTTACCCCTCCGGCACGGTATCGCCGGCAAGTTTTTTCTTGAGTGGACACAACATGACCTGCGCTTTCATAGTCTCCCTTCGTGGACGAGTGAGGACTCAGTGCTTCGAATAGAGTTTTTCTTCATACTGGTTCTTTGCGGCACTCTTCTTTGCGCCGACCTCGTGTCTCAAGCGCACCTGACTCAAACAATGGCGATGGGCATGCGCGAGATGGGAGAACGAACCTCCTTCATTCGATGGACGAGTAGCGATTTTGACGCCAACAACTGCACTGCTTTCGTCTGGAGTGAAACCCATGTAGCACTGCGCTGCAGACATCCGAACGGCTCGGCCCACTCTACTCACCTCTTATTTCCATGAAACAGCGCGGTATTCTTTCGGGAGACCTGGTCATGCTTGTTCCTTGCATGCTGCTCCTTGCCACCCTCGCTGCAATCGTCGCCAGTCGTATTGCGGTCCTACGCGAGCACCGGAACTTATACAATGACTTCGCCCTAAAAAGCCGGCTCAATGAAATTTATGGCCTGGCATTTTCAGATCTTGATAGTCACCGCTTTGCTATTCCGCCAAAAATCCACCCCCCTGGTATCATTACTCTGCACAATGGAAGTCTCCATCCAATTTCATTCCATCAGGGCAATTTGCGTCCACAGGCGTCTTCGCAAGCCCTGACTTCTATGCGGCTTGCCCCGCACACAAGCTTGCTCGTCTTACATTGCGCGACCCAAGCGGCTGAAACGATCATGGAGGCGTGCTATCGACATGAGATTCCTTCCAACCCCTCCGAAAACCCTCACTTTCTCGGACTCAGTTCCATCGGATTTTCGGAATGGCATGCGTCGATCGACGGAAACGGGTCCTGCCTCAGACTTAGGATGACCAATCTCAACGGAATGATTTCATCGGTCCTTGCATCGGAGGCGCTATGCTCGGTGCATGTGCTCATCCCCATTGAGGCGCTCTATAGCCTCTATCTCGACCAGACCGGCAATCTGCGATATCTAGCGCACCGCGGAGAGGAGACTATTGAAAATCAACCTCTCATCCAAGGACTTGCCAGCGTCACCGCGCAAGCTCACGACCTGTCTCCCGTCGCCGCTTCCATGCTGACCATTGAGGCGACAATATCCTCTGGGAACCGGTTCGCGTTGACCTACATGAATCACTTAATGAGAACACCCCTCGATAACTTTCTTTTCAATCCATAATAGTCATGGAGCGCGGATTTCTCAGTCTCGGGGCCTTGGCTTGCATTATTGTTATTTTGGCGATCACAGCGCAAATTGCACAGCTCAGCTTTCAAATTCATGAGACTGCTCGTGATTCTCTGGAGGCACAAGAAGCCCGCGTACGCCTGACGGAGCGCATCATTGAAACCCCACACTCACACTGGTCGGGCCCGCTCCAGTGCCATCAATTTTTGGACACCACAGCTCTCGCCACACGGAAGCGCCACCTCTGTGAGCTTACGAACCAGGCCCCGCCCGCTGCCCTCGACAAGCAAATAATCACAAGAACGTCCCACGCTCCTTTTCCGCGCTTTCAGCTAACGTCATATTTTGGAGACCCCATGGCCTGTCCCCAAACCGCATTGCCTGAGGACCTCCAGTTCTGGCCGAGACCGGGCTTCTCTCAGGGATCCGGAGTCGCGCCAAACTCATGTCTTCTCTCGCAGGCAATGACCGCGACAAGATTATCGGTACAGGAAAATATTGTTGCGACGAAGGGGATCACGGTGGGCAAGTCTCCATCTCCCGCCATCCTATCCACTCCAGGCTACATCCAAGTCTCAGGACTCATTTTAATTCTTGGCGACACGATAATTATCGCCGGCGGCGATGTTCGCATCGCTACTATTCACGGCAGTACCCGCGCTCGGCTGACGGTCATTTCCATGACCGGCTCGGTCGAGATTGCGCAGATCGCTGGAGATCTGAGAACAAAAATCATCTCATTGCATAAACCTCAGGTGCCGGCGGCACCGCAGCAGGAAACGCCTCTCGTCCCCGCCCTGATGCAAGCGGATATCATCGCGCTATTACGAGATCACGACTTTAGTCGTTCCGCCAGCAGACCCTGAGACCAGAAAAATCTATCTCTCTCCCCGGTGTCTTTTTTGTGTTCCGTAACAAGCAGGTGAATGCCCCCGCACCAAATCCATAGTGCGGAAACAATCGATAGCACGGAAAATCTGCATGAGCGGATTGAAATAAATCCAACGCTCGGCAAGGAACAGGTTGAAACTGCGGAAATTTGTCGAGAAGCCATGCCACCACCGCCTCGTTCTCTTCCCTTGAAAAAGTGCAGGTCATATAAAGCAGGTACCCTTCTCCGGCAACAAGCTGCGCCGCATTGGCAACAATACGTTTTTGACGATTGGAATTAAGGTTTACTGTGGCGGGATGAAACGCTCCCCGCTGCTCTTTCCCCTTGCCCTTGACCGCCTTAGCTACGAGAGATTGCCCTGAGCAAGGCACGTCCACCACCACCACCCCCCCGGTTTGGAACAGGATGCGCGACAATATTCCACTATCCGCACAGGTCACCACCGAAGGGCGAATAGCGCAGCGCTTAAGATTTGAAATCAGCACGGGAACGCGCTTGCCAATGGCCTCATTTGCGAGCAAACAACCGGGATGAAGGGCCTGAAATGCGAGAGCACTCTTGCCTCCCGGGGCTGCGCATAGGTCAATGACCAGCGTTTGGTCCAATGTGCCCGCAAGATCAAACAAAGGGCGCGCCGCGAATACTGAGGACATATCAAGCACATAATACGAGCCTTCGGCATGCAAAGCATGGATGCCCGGCCGTTCTTCCTCAGAAACGTCAACAACATCAACCCCAGGGGGCGCCCATTCAGGAACGGGAGAAGTTCGAAAGGGGCCCTCTGCCGGACGTTTTGTCATCCAGACTAAGGCTTGAAGACCCGCCCGACCGCCTTCAATTGCGTCAATAAATCGAGAGGCTTCGTTTGAATCCTGAAAAAGGCGAGCGGCGCATTTCTCAATATTACCCACCGCGACGAGCCGCTTCGGCTGTTACAAAATGAATCGCGAAAGATCAACATCCTGTACGATGTCCTGCAACTTGGCCTGAACAAATTGCCGATCCACCCGAACAGTCTTGCCGCGGTACTTTTCCGGATCAAAAGAAACGTCTTCGAGCAATCTCTCAATCAGCGTATGAAGGCGACGAGCCCCAATGTTTTCCGTGCGGCTATTGACCTCGGCAGTGAGGCGGGCAATCTCCTCGATCCCCTCCGGTGTAAAAGCGACATCAACCTGTTCGGTTCTCAAGAGCTCAGAATACTGCTTGGTAAGCGCATTTTGAGGTTCACTCAGAATTTTCACAAAATCATCGGCCGAGAGACTTCCCAGTTCAACCCGAATAGGAAATCGCCCCTGAAACTCCGGCATCAAATCAGACGGCTTAGCAACGTGGAAAGCGCCCGAAGCAATAAAGAGAACATGATCAGTCCTGACAGGCCCATGCTTCGTACTGACCGTGCTCCCCTCCACCAAGGGCAACAGATCTCGCTGCACCCCTTCTCGAGACACATCAGGACCATGCCCCGATTGCTTTGCGGCAACCTTATCGATCTCATCTATGAAAACTATACCCGACTGTTCGGCACGCTCAATCGCTTTGCGAGCCACGCTGTCCTGGTCGATGAGCGACTCTTGAGCTTCTTGCAAAAGCGCCTTGCGCGCGTCGGCGATCGGAAGGCGCTTACTTTCGCGCTGTTTCGGAAACATGTTCGAAAACATGTCTTTTATCTGACCCTCAATTTCGCTCAATCCCTGAGGACCAAGCACCTGCATGTGGGTATGCACTGCCTTTGTCGTTTCAACCTCCACCACCCGGTCTTCAAGCTTCCCCGCCCGTAATAGATCACGCAGCCGTTCACGGGTGCCCGCGCTGGGAGGCGCCTCCGCCTCATCCCCCGTCTGTTCCTGCTCAGGTCTCGACCCCGGAAGCAGCAAGTCTAAAAGCTGCTCTTCCACGACGGACTCCGCCTTTGATTTTACCGCCTCGCGTTCCTCCTCCCGCACCATAGCATGCGCAACCTCAACCAAGTCGCGAACAATTGAATCAACATCGCGTCCAACATAGCCGACTTCAGTAAACTTGGAGGCTTCCACCTTGACAAACGGGGCACGCGCCAGCTTTGCCAATCTTCGCGAAATCTCGGTCTTCCCCACCCCTGTGGGGCCAATCATAATAATATTCTTAGGAGTAATTTCGTCACGCATAGGCTCGGGCACTCGCATGCGGCGCCAACGATTTCTCAGCGCAATGGCCACGGCCTTTTTTGCCTCGTGCTGAGAGATGATATACTTGTCGAGCTCCTCGACAGTCTGGGTTGGCGTCAGAGACTCGCATCCGGTCCGATGTTTGCTCAGTGAGCAATTTCTACCGTCCGATGTCTGCTCATTTTCTGATGTACACTGCGTAGTCATACTTTCCTATGAAAGCTCCTCAATCATAAATTGAGTGTTGGTAAAAGGACAAATTTCTGCTGCGATAGAAAGGCTTGATTCTACAATATGGCGAGCGCTGAGATCCGGCGCGCTGCGCACCAGAGCCCGAGCGGCAGCAAGCGCAAAATTACCTCCCGAGCCAATACCAACGATACCATCGTCAGGTTGCACAACATCCCCCTGCCCCGTTAGGACATAAAGCGAACTCTTGTCTCCCACCACGAGCATTGCTTCGAGACGCCTCAGAATGCGATCCGTGCGCCAATCTTTCGCCAACTCAACCGCCGCGCGGCTCAGCTGGCCGCCGAACTCTTTTAACTTTGCCTCAAATTTTTCTACCAACGTGAATCCATCCGCCGCTGATCCGGCGAAACCAGCCAATACCGAATCATCTTGTAGGCGTCGCAATTTTCGGGCGCCGTGTTTCATGATGGTATTATTGAGGGTCACTTGACCATCCCCCCCAAAAACCACCCGTCCCCGATGAGACACGGCAAGTATGGTTGTCGCATGTATGTCCATAACCCTCGATTGTGAAAATATCGGCATGAAAAGTCAAACTACCCCGCACAACCGAGCAAGCGCGTATGCCACACCCTGTTCATCAACACTCTTGGTCACAAAGCGCGCCGCCATTTTCACCTCGGGACGGGCGTTGCCCATGGCGACTCCAATACCCGCTCTTCTCAGGAAGGGAATATCCGCCTCTCCATCTCCAAACGCCATGACATATTCCGATTGAGCGCCAAAGTGCTCCATAAAGAACGAAAAACAATTTTCTCTAGACGCTTCTTGACTGGTAATATTAGCAAAGACGATGTTGGGATGGCCTGCGCCATATGCAGTTCCAACTGAATACCCTTGACAGTCCGCCAAGAGGGCCCGCAACCGCTTTTCTTCTTCTCTGCCCTCCGCCACCACCACGATCTTAAGGATTTTTTCTTGGCCCAACACCTCATCAAACGGAATCACCCGCATCGCTCGACCAAGGTACTGTTCGTGAATATTGCCAAGGATCGATCTCTTCTGCACAAGGCATTCCTGAGCCGAATAAATCTCTACATGGAATCCCTCGCTTTCAAAGAGGTCAACCAGCATTCGCACCTCAACCGCGGGAAGATCAAACTGAATCAAAGGCGAACCCGTCCGCGCATCCACGATAGCTGCGCCTCCAAAGAACATACAAGGATCCTCAATACCAAGGGATTCAATGATCGGTTGAGCGGCAAAATAGGGCCGTCCCGAAGCAAGCGCAACGCGCGCACCCCCACGAGCCATCGCGCGGACTGCTTGGCGGCAGCGACAGTCAATTTGACCGGCCGAATTGACGAGAGTACCATCGATATCCAAGAAGACAACACGTATAGCTTCCGGGGGCAGCGGATCGACAGAGACAATGCTCAGATCCTTTGCGCCAAAAGTGAGGTCGCTCGCCATGTTAGGAATAGTAGCAGCTCTCCATGCCGAGGCAAAACCGCTGGTTGAACACTTCAAGTTGAAGAAGGACATGTCCTTTCATGGGCTTAACTTGTTTAGCAACGATTGGCTGGAATTGGTGGTGAGCGGGGTTGGCAAGACCAAATCCGCCATAGCCACCACCCGGCTGCTCTCACGCGGCAAGGCGCGAGCAGTGGTCAATATCGGCATTTGCGGCTCGCTGCGGGAAGATGACATTGGCGAATGTTTCCTTATTCACCATCTGAAAGACAACGGAACAGGACGAGTTTGGATACCCGATTGCCTGGTGAGGACGGGCCTGCAAGAAGCGTCACTCATCACCGTGGACCGCCCCGCAGATATCTCAAGCGGACCGGCCTTGGTAGACATGGAGGCAACCGGCTTCTTCGAAGCAGCCAACCATTTTATTTCCCCGAGCCGCATTGCGCTCATGAAGGTGGTCTCGGACCGCAATGATGGACGCGCATTCAGTCATGACGAGGTAAGCTCCCTGATTGCGCAGCGCGAGCCGGAAATATCCGCCGTCCTATCGGCCCTACGCGCCCTCGTTTCGCGAGAAGCGGCTCCCGAGTCGCCGGATCGAGAGGACGGGGTGAATCAAATAGCAACTCGCCTCAGGCTCAGCTTTCGCGAACGGGAGATTCTTCTCCATGAGGCCCGCCGATATCGGCTATGCCTTGGTCAGTTGCCCGATTTATCGGCGCTCGTGAACACAGCGAGCATAGGTGGGCCGTCTGCGCCAGCATGGCGAGCGCTCGTGGAATATTTACGCAAAGCATGCCGACAGACACCGGCGCCATGCCCTTCTCCCTCATCTTCATCCTCGCCTTTCAAACATGGAGAGCCACCTTGACCCCATCAATGGAGTTGGCGGATGTGCCCTTTCACCGCCCCTATTCGCACATATATGTCGAAGACGCGATCGCTTGTCACCCAGCGACCGAAAAAATCCTCTCACGATTTCCAAAAGCCACCATCGTCTCGATAACACGCTACTCTGAGCTGTTTAACCGTCCGCGACAAAATTGGCGCGAGCAGAAAAGTAGCCCATCTCTTATTTTAGCAAAACGACACGACTCGTTCTTATATCCTGGTGCCGCCATTACGGCTCATGCCGATGAACCAAACTTTTACTACAACACGCCGGCCATGAATTGCCTCTACGACTGCCACTATTGCTATCTGCAAGGGCTTTACCCGAGCGCCCACATGGTCATTTTTGTAAACCAAGAGGACTACTTTGCCGCAACTCGAAAAGAACTTGAACGGCTAGGGTCTCTGAGCTTAAGCATTTCTTATGATACGGACTTGCTTGCCATGGAAAGTATAGCACCGTGGTGTACCCGCTGGATTGAATTTGCCGCAGGACTGCCTTCGTTGAAAGTGGAAGTACGCACTAAAAGCGCAAACTTTAAAGCTATAGAAAACGTTGCCTCCGTGTCTAACGTGATTCTCGCGTGGACAGTATCCCCTGAGGCGGTGATTCAACAGTATGAGAAAGGAACCCCTTCACTTCGGGCACGGCTCAACTCGGCGCTTCGCGCAACGGAGCACGGATGGAAAGTGCGGTTGTGTTTTGATCCGGTGTTGTATGTGGAGAATTGGCGCGAGCTTTACCACGAGTGCATTCGAGACACTTTCGAGGCAATAGAGCCCGCTCGAATTCATGATGTCACCATCGGGACCTTTCGGATGAATCCATCGGCTCTCAAACGGATTCAAAAGGCCCGCCCTGACAGTGCTCTCCTTCATCATCCCGTTGAAACATCAGGACAGATAGCTGGATACGGCAAACCCGTTGCCTCGGAAATGGTGTCCCACCTCAAGGAGTCTCTCAAGTCAGCACTCGTGGCGTCAGAAAAGACACACTGTTTCCTCTGACCATGCGCCCCAATACTATCTAAGCAATTGATATTACTACGATAAAATGGTCGAAAAATGTTTTTGTACCTCGCTCCCCATAACGCGCATCGTAAATCGTTAGAGAACCACTGGGAGGAATTTTCCCAGTCCCCCGCCGCATGGGTCTAAGTGAATAAGAATATGCGAGAGCCTGCAAACGGGGAATTTGATTGAAGTGAGGTCTGGTATGACACAGGTTATTATTGTTGATACTCTGGGTTCCCCGAGCGCATGCGAACAAGCTCTGCAAACGGCGCGGTCCGCCGGCTCGAATAATTCAATCGTCATTTCGCCCCAGGCTCCGGCGGGACTCACCACCGGAGAAAGGTTTATTGCGCTGGAAAGTGGCATCGGGGCTGCCCTGTTGGCCAATCTCCCGTCGCAAGCTGTGTGCGTCCTTCTTAATGCCAATATCATTAACTCAACCCCTAATGCTCTACCCCTATTAAAGGAAATGATGGCTTGCAGCGAGAATGAATTTCGCTATGAAGCCCTCAGAGTAGATGGCTCGGTAATTGCCTTTGGCGAGCCGCAAGTCGATGAGTTAGGGACTTATCTTTCTTCCACGCCGACTATTCCGCTAGCATGTTGCGCCTTTCCAACTGCCGCCATTTCTTCCAACTCCATCGACAACAGCAGCACTTTTGCCGAAGTGGTAACCTGCATTTTTGTATATGCAGTCGCCCACGGTCTGGAGATCAATCAGGGGAGTTATCAGTTGATCACCGGAGCACAGGCCGGCGCGCTTATCTCCCAGCAGCTTTCCAAACAGGAAGCAGCCGCAGCCCTTCGTTACGCTGTCTTAAGTTGTAACATAGAAGACCTTTTCCCCAATCATGCTTGGGCCGAACATGGTGAAGAGAGCGCCTCTGCCAGCTTTCATTCCCTGGCGGGCATGTTTCTGCGGCTTGAGGATCTGGAGACAGCGTCACAATGTTTGAGCAATGGAGATCGATTTGAGGACAGTCCGCGATCTTTAGCACTCCAGGGACTCATCGCCTTGCGAAGGGGTGAAACACTAGGCGCTGTGGCTAAAATGATTACCAGTTTGCAGGAGTACGAGAACCGCAAGCGAAACAATGGGTCGCATTACCTAACCTTTAATCCGAACAATTTTGAAGGGATCAATGCCAGTCTCACTGCTGGGCTCGCCGCGCTCAACAAACGCGATAACGGCGAGGCGGTGAAGCACTTTTCGCAAGCAATATTCGAATTTGATCCGTTTTATCGCGATATGGGGCTGCTTTCGTAGTGGACTCCCCGCGCCTAATTGCTGATGCTATTTTCTTGCCTTTGCAATCTGCGCTGAGGGATAGTGCCCAAGTCTTTTTGAGCCCCGAGTTAACCTAACAATTGAAATTGTTGTAGAGTTTCTTTCTGTTCTCATGGATTTCGGAGTCCTTTCAGGGTAGTCACGTTTCTATTTCACTTAGCAACTGCTCTAGCTCTTCCGATGTTGAATTGCTAGATTTCCGGAATGTCCCCGTGGCTTATTACAGGTAGCATTATCGCGGCACTTCTTGGGGCTCTCGCCGGCGATTTACGCTGGTGGTCGGGCGCTGCCGATGCCTTTCGAGTTTCGTCTCCTAGTCTATTCTTGCTGAGCCTTGGATTCGCCCTCGCGGCGCTCGCCTTTTCCAGATTTCGCCCAGCCTCGCTCGCGATTCGACCCGAGCTATGCGCCTTGGGGCTCTTGGGAGTGTATTTTTCCGACTGGCTGACACGAAGTTACAATTTTTACCAAGGCCCGTCGATTCGGGGCGAAATTGCCCTTTTGGGACTTGCCGCTCTCTGGGGCCTTCCAAGGCTTAAGACCAGCGGGTGGTATGCGCTCTTTGCCGCCATAGTCGTTACCCTTGTCGCCTGTTTCGTGGTGCACTCGGGGTACAACACCCTGATTCTCTATTCCGACGACAACCCATCCTTTCTGCTGCGCTTATCACTGTTGAAAAAAAACTTTCCGCTGATTCCCTTTTACTATCCCTTGTGGAACGCCGGGATGGATGCCCGGGATTTTTTTGCCACGGGGGCGCTTAATATATTTTTTCTCGCAGCGCCCCTTATCTACTCATGGGACGTGCCACACATTTATAACATCCTCGTTCTCGGCATCCTCTTTGTAGTCCTTCCTTTTTCCATATGGGCGACCGCTGCGCTATCAGGACACTCACACCGAGCCAGAGTGATTGCCGCCATCCTAGCGCTCTCATGCGGACTCGTATGGTACCGTTGGGGCCTCAAGTACGGCACCCTGGGATTTATTACCACCGCATCATTAGTGCCGCTCAATGTGGCGCTTGCAACGAAGTGGTTAAGCCCCCAACAAAACTTTTCGCGCCGCGACACCTGGCTGCTCCTTGCCGCCTTCACCCTCATGCTCTTCTGGGTTCTGTCCGGAGTTGTATTTCTGCCAATGGCAGCGCTTACGCTCTTCCTGCTGTGCCGGTCTCCAAGGGCTTTTTTACAAAGACCATACCTCGCGTTCTTAGTTGCAGGTTTGTTGGTCCTTAATGTCCCCTGGCTTACCGTCCTGTGGAAGGCTTCCAAGATTCACACCTTTATCGCGTTCGATGCCGGCGGCCATTCGCCCGAGACGCAGCCTTCAAATCCCGAGCCCGCCTTTCGTCACAAAGATAACGGGCTCAGTCTTAAAGCAGCCACGAAAGTTTTGCGAGAAACTGCCGTTTCTACAAATCCACTGCTATTTTTTCTAGGAATTCCGGGGATTCTTCTCCTGCGACGATTTTCCAGACTTACCCTTGGGACTACCATCGCCTGGCTCCTCTTCCTGGGAACTTTCTGTGTCTCGTTAAAACCCCAATTGGAGCTCGATCGAATGTTACTCCTCATGTCGCTGTGCCTGTGCGTTCCAGCGGCACTTTCTATAGAAACGCTAATAATCATGGTACGTGTTCAATCGGCATTTGCCGCTCGTATCGCACTTTGGATAGCTGGCGGATTTTTTTTGACGGGCCCTTTTTGCGCCGGAGCGGTGCTACTCAATCGCAGCGTCGAGCATTTTTATTTTGCCGGGGACGACCTACAGGCAACCGCGCAAGCTATTTCTCGTCACGCCCGCGGCGGGAGAGTGCTCTTTTCGGGATTTGTTCTGCATGAGTTTAACCATGGGCACCTCGCCCCCCTTTCCGAGTTGAGCAACACCCCCCTTATCGCCTCAAGCCCCTTTCACAACAAGTGGCGCTATGAGCAGGTCTTCCCCAAGAGTTTCATCGAGCGAGGCGACTCAGGAATTCGAGAGT
Organism: uncultured Bdellovibrionales bacterium; assembly: GCA_964584675.1. Taxonomy (GTDB): domain Bacteria; phylum Bdellovibrionota_C; class UBA2361; order UBA2361; family JBGSMV01; genus CAZPBV01. The sequence goes on along the minus strand of CAZPBV010000005.1, from coordinate 2,409 downwards.
ATCTTGATCTTATGAATGTATCCGCTGTATTCGCGCACGAGAGGGAATGGCGCGAATATTTTACCGAACGTCCCGGTGAGTATATGCGGGTTTGGTCCGGCGCAGGGTTTGTGCTTTTTGAAAGAATTGGATTTCAGAGCAATTACCTGCTGGAAGGCATGGGCGAGGTAGTCGCGCAAACCTCGAACTCGCTGCGGGTTCGTGCCGATTCGTCCGAACTCACGCTCAAGTTTACCTATTTCCCCTTTCTAGCCTCAAGCGACTGCCACATGAGTCCGCAGTCGGTTGCTCCTGAAGTTACATTTATTCACCTGAGCGACTGTGTCCCGGGAACTGAGGTGACTATTCAGTCTGTCGCCCCATGGGAGAGAGTACTCCAATGAAACGGCTCACCACACTTTCAAACGGTGCTCAATTGGTAGTGGCCATTACCGTTTTTCTTTGGGTATCACATTTCTTGCAAAGCCCAAAAGGTTTTCTTGCTCCCGTGCTGTTGGATCCGACCTGCACAAGCCGGATGAACGGGCTTCTGTGGGGATCGTGGTCTCCCGTCATTGAGTACATCTCCAACGCCTTCTACCTGTGGCGAAGAAACCCCGTGCTCGAGTTGCTTTTCAAGTCCCTTCCTATGGATGCGGGACTGTACGCCGCCATGTTCAGTCTCG
>CAZPBV010000005.1:0-1734 GCA_964584675.1 uncultured Bdellovibrionales bacterium | reverse complement strand
GTGTGCAGCTCTGTCGAGCATTTTTAGCGGCGTCGCCTTGGCAGACTGGGTCGGATGTGAAGGCCCCCTCCTGCCCTTCTTATCGTGTACTCTTTGTGTGACAGAGCTTCTTATTCAATGCCGCATAAGCCCTCGGCAAGGGAGATATTGGCTGCTCTTGGTTCTCGCCGTCATATGGACAGTATTTGCTGCCAATCAGCTTGCTGCCTTGTCGCTATTAGTTGCTTTTGGGGCAAGCTTGACTTTTGGTGACTCCACACATTCCTTTGGAACCGGAGTGAAGTTCACCATCACCATAGGCATTCTAATTGCCATCGTGCTCTCTGTCCTGATACCGCTCCCCCCATTCCCCGACTATCCGCCAACCGCTCGTGTGGTTCCCGATGACGGGCTTCCCGGAAATTTGTATCCTCTTATTGGAGCAAGTTTTCCCATTCCCGTTATCAATCGGGACGCCCTTAAGCCGTTCATACTTTCTCAGGCGTTGTGGCTTTGCGCGGGTATGGCGGTAGTATTCTTGCTTTCACAGGGTCCTTGGAGTAGGTGGCGCCCAGCCCGGACTTCTCGCCAACCAAAGTCCGGGCTAGGAACGTGGGCCCTCGTTTTTATTCCACTCCTGCTGGTGCTGCTTGATTGCGGCTTGCCAGAAGAGTCCTCATACATTGCGCCTCTCGCCGCTCTTACTCGTCTTATGCCGGGACTATTCTCATTTGCATTGGCGCCTGTAGTGCTTTCTTTGGCGGCGTGTTTTACTGCGCTGGCCGCCCGCTCAGGGCCGTCGCAGCTGGGAGTCGCCTTCTTTTCCCTCATATATATTTCTTGCAGCCGTCACCTCGCTATGGTTCATATGCCGCACGAGTTCCCGTCCGCCATGATTTTTTCGCCCTCACTCGCCCTCGTTAACGAATACGGAGGCATGCTGTCGCAAGATTCCTTTGATAATACTCTCGCAAACCGCTACAAACTTGGCGTCGAGGACGCTATTCTCTCAGCTTCAAGCGTGCGCTCGGCTAAGGCTCTTCACGCAGTGCTCGACAAGAAGACTGGCAACCGCTGGAGTCCCGCCACCACAGGGCAGCATGGCAATGAGTGGCTTCATATATACCTTCCTGAAGCTCGCAAGGTGCGAGGTATCGATGTGTCGCCGGGGTCCTTTGTAACCGACTATCCGCGCGGCCTACGAATATCTACTCGGGAAACTTGCCGACCGACAGACCCTCTAGTTCCAAAAAATTATCTCTTAGCGCGCGAGTTTCCATCGTGGCAGGGCGCCCTGCGATTTACCTCGGATGGCTATCCATACTACGCCGGGCAAGAAGAGGTCGAAGTGTTATTCCCTGAGACCCGTCAGGTACAGTGCCTATTGATTGAGCAAATCGGGCACTCACCTGTGTTTGATTGGTCGGTGGCTGAACTCAATCTATTCCTGGAGCCGTCTGCTCAAAATTTTAGGGCGGACAATCAATAGCGGGCATTTCTTTGAAGATCAAGCGCGCGCGCGCATGAACACGACCGGGGTTGCGACTCATATTATACACGGTGCGGGGATTCGGTATCATAGCAGCCAATTGACTGGCTTGCTCCGCGCTAAGGCGCGCAGCAGAGATTCCAAAATAATGGTGTGCGGCAGCCTCGATGCCAAAAATACCCTCGCCCCACTCAATCACATTCAGATACAATTCAAGAATTCGGCGTTTAGATAGAAACACTTCCATCTTGAGCGCAATAATCGCT
>CAZPBV010000004.1:17269-22835 GCA_964584675.1 uncultured Bdellovibrionales bacterium | reverse complement strand
CCAAAAACCCCTCTAAAACGACCCTCGTAAATTCAAGTGAATAAGGGCGATTTTAGCCCAGTTTTCTACCTGGCTGAAACTGTAGTTTTTGGCCCGGTGCACAAGATGAAAGAGCTAAAGTTTTTCTTGTTTTTTACGATGTAACTGTATATAGTTACATAATGGGTAAAAGGGAAAAGCTTCTTGAAAAAGCAAGACGTAATCCTCAAGGGCTGCGCCTTGGTGAGTTCGAAGCTCTTCTCAAAAAATGTGGATGGATATTTGATCATCAAACAGGAAGCCACCAAATTTGGTATTCTCCTAAAGGTGCAAGAATTTCTATACAATCTATGCGAGACGGAAAAGCAAAACGATATCAAGTGGAACAATTCCTTATAGTATTTGATGAGGAGACTGCACTATGAAGAAAAACTGTGATTTTAACGGTTTTACAGCCTCTCTTACTCTTGATCCAGATGGAGACTGGCTTGCAGTTCTTTTAGAACTGCCTACAGTGTCAGCGTTTTCTTCTACACCCGAAGCTGCTCTTGAGGAGCTAAAAATTGCTTGGGAAGGTGTAAAGAAAAGCTATCGCAAGAACAAGAAGCCTCTTCCTGTAGCACCGTCTAAGAAAAACTATAGCGGTCAATTTAACGTGCGGATAGACAAAAGAGTACATCGTGCTCTTGCGATGGAGGCGGCTCAAGCCGGGGTTTCCCTAAACGCATTAATCGCTAATAAACTTGCTGCAACTAATAAAAAAGCGGCCTAAAAATTTTAGCCGCATACTCTTGCTGGAATTTTGCCAGTGCAATTTAAAGATCCACTTTAGTGCTTTTCTCATTTCAGTAAGTGTCCAAGGATGACTTTCAATAGTCTCGCGGATATTATTAAAAGTTTCGGGATCTTTATTCTGCGCTTTAGAGCATGAGCTAACGGGAATGGGATTGCCAACTTCATCAATGAGTGGTCAAAAATGAGTGTTACCCCGTGGTGAGATATCCCTGCTAATTCTTGTAGAATATTTCCAGGTCATTGTGCTGCGCCTGTCGAGAGTATCCCAACTCCCTGAGCGCGCTGCGTAGGCACTTAGGAGAACCCTGGCTTTCAGGAAGTATAACGGCAAGATGAGACTCAGTTCGCACGGCGCGACACATATCTTGGTAGGTAAGAATTCGAAATCTCTTTTTTTCCTGATTACTCAAACGTCCCGCCACCGATAATCCAAAATCATTCTCGAGTCCGGAAAGCATCCTGAGGGAAGAGCCAACAATGTAGCCGGGCCAAGTAGCTACCACCCTCGTATCCGGTGGCACACTGTTTTCTAGTTCCGGAATGAGAGAGTCAAAACTTTGAACAGTGCGAAACGGGGCAAGGCGGGGATTGGATATGCCAATAACCCCCACCCCAGATCGAGTATAACGCTCAAGATCAGCAGAAAATGGCAGCGTGTATATCACGAGGATAGCCAGACCAATCCCAATAAAAGCCACACGAACAGTGCTCGTACCCTTTCTCGCGAAATTATTCCAGAGATGGGCAACTGTTTGTGTTGTAGAGACGCACAGGAACGGCACTACAACGCTAAAATATTGAATATATGACGGTGTCGGGAGGAAGCTGACGATCCCCAGAACAAAAGCAATTGGCAGTGCCAGCCCGAACTTCAGCTGGTGAGAGGTCCGGGCCGGATCTTTGGCAATTCGATGACGGAATGCCAGGAAAGTCCCAGCCGCAGAAAAAAGTATGAGCATGAGAAATTGATATCCGTCGAAGGCTTTCGAGTCTCGTAGCCCCATGATGGACCGAAGAACTACCAACTTGCCCTGAAGGGCGGATTCGGTTGTGCGGTTCGAACGAATGAGGTGGTATCCCATGTTGTTGAACCAGAAGGTCTCGAAATCGGAAATAATAAAATAGAGAAGTGGAATAGCTGTGACGGCGCCTCCAAAAGTAAACCACGCTACATGACGCCAACGTTGCGTGTATGTGCCTTGGGAAAACAATAGGTGCGCATAAAATAACGGCAATGCCGCTGAGAAAAAAAGTCGGGAATTTACCGTGAGCCCGAATACAAAGCCTGCGATTGCTGATTTGAAAAAGCTAGGACGTTCCGACACGCACAGAATGTATGACAAGAAAAGAAGGAGTGTAGATAAAGAATAGGTTTTGGCCACTGTAAGCCACGGAAAAACTAAACTGGAACTCGTATACAAGAATAGAGCTATAATACCGAAGGTGCGGCCGGCCTGCTGTGAGCAGCGCAAATACACCAACATTCCTAATAGGCCCGCCATGCCGCCCGAAAGTATGCGAGCTGAAACCCAGGAGTACTCAGTTGCTCGCATCCAGGCCCCGTATACGTATGGAAGGAGCGGCATTTGCGGAAAAAAGAAATCCCGATACGGAATGTTTCCTTCCATGACCAGGCGAGAAGCTAAAAGGTAATACCCTTCGTCTCCGGCAACGAGGCGATTCACGGCGCACCATATAAAAAAGAACATGGCGCCCAATAGTATGACAGCATCTCCAAAGCGATAGGTGCAACCGGCTTTCATAGAGCGTTACTGCAACAAGAAGATTCTATAGGCGCCAGAGGAAACTAGGAGTTTCAAACAGGAAAAGTCGTCTGACTTTAGGTTTTGATATTTCGTTGTTTCAAGAGGACCAACCACAAGATAGTCGATGTGTTTTTCGCGTAATAGCTCAGCGCGCCTTATGCAGCTTGGTTCACGATAGATTGATTCAGTAAAACTCTCGCGAGCTTGGACTTCGCTGTGCATTCCGGTAAGCAAGCCGACGTGGTTTGACCAGCCCAGATAGGACTGTTGTCCTGCGATGGTGGCAACGTGCGTCGTTGCGCTGTAGGGAGGGCCTTGTGCCTCTAAAACCACCCCGTAGGGGGAATTTGTCAAAATTTCAATGGCCTGCGCAGCCCCCGGATAGGTCCTCTCTATTTCACTCAGGCCGCGCTCGCGTGGATCTACTTCCCGGTTATGGGATGCGCGTAAGTCAATAGTTTTAATGCCAAAGCCAAGCATGAGCGTGCTGATTGCAAGAAGCGCTAGTCGGGCCGGATAGCCCTCGCGAAGCAAACGGGGAATCTTTGGAATCACACTGGCGGCAAGACAAAAGGCATAGGCATGGAGCATGAACCAGGCAGTGCTATAAAATTTAAAGATAGTGTTCATTCTCTCATTTTCGCCGCCGTAGGAATCGTTGAGAAAGAAGAACTCAGGAAAAATGATGGTGAGAAAGGATGCGGCGCCAAGCGCGTGAATGAGGAGCCGTTTGGGGGTAAGCGGGCGCCCCGCGTGCCAAGCTGTGCTTACTTCAACATAGAAGAGAAGGAGGGCAAGCGCCAAAAGGAGAAGAAGAATTGGTGTGGCTGAGTTGGCTAATGAACCGACTACTACCAAGGCCACAATAGAAATCACCAGCTCGCGTGAGGGCGCCAGGAGAAGAGAGCTGGCGACGATAATTCCGATAGGAATTCCCCAATGCAGCAAGAGTTCCTCCCTCGATGTTCCGGGCACCGCCATAACATCGAGGCCAAGGTGTTGAAATAGCGAACTGATGAATTGCGGAGTGGTGTTGCTCAGAACATAGGCTAGTTTGTAGTCTTTGACCGGCAAGTTCTGAGCGGAATCAAAAAAACTATAACCCATGAGACAAAGACCGACTACCACAAGTGCCAAACCCATTGACGGCGGAAGAGCCGGATCCTTCTTCCAGTATTCCGCCTGCAATAGATTACCACGGTAACTTAATACGATATAAAGGGCCCACACTGTTCCCAGGATTAACCAGACCGGAAGCTCCCAGGGATTGGCACTGCTATAAAGCCAACCGAGCGGAACAACGATTATCGAAATCAAGAAAATCACACGTTCCCAGACGCTGCCAATCCCGGCGCGGACGCTCATGAAAATAGAGATCAGGAACGGCATGAGACAAAGATTGAGATAGTGCGGATGGAGATCGCCTAGCAGGAACGACCATACAGGGAACTCGGTAATAGCTCCTTGAATGACGCGTGAAGGCCCCCACCAGTTGGGATCTTGCAGCAGGAAGTAAAGGACCCCAGAAACATTGGACCCAAAGCAAATAAGAAGGGCGCACCATAACGCATGGGTAGGGCGAAAACTAAGATGCTTGTGAAAAAGGAAAAAAATGCTGCTCGCAAAGAGCGCAAAAGTGAAAGCGCCTAGAACATGGTAAAGCTGCCACACCTGTAGACCCAAGATAGTGGCAAGCATATGTCCGAAGCGATACCAATAGAGGTAGTACCGCATGGTGACTCCATACAGCCACGGTTCATCGGGGTGTATGGGATTATGATGAACGGCGGCGAGAATTGCATAATCGCGAAGACGTTCGCCAATCGAAATAAAATCGGGCCACAGCAAATTAAGACCGTAAAGGACTGAATAGAGAATACAGAATACAGCTACGGCTCGTAGCCCCTCGGCATCCCAGCGGGGTTTGCGGAACCTGATTTGTCCGCGATGAACAGTGAGGTATACCGTCAACAAAATCGCAAAAAATAGAAGGGCAAAGGAAATAGGATTGAGAGGGAACACATGACCGACAACGCTGCCTAGAATGGGAGAAAGCAGCAGAGTAACGACGGCAGCTTCAAAGACAGGAACTGACAAAGCGCCGGCAATGAAAGCCAGGAGAACTACCAGAAATATGGCGTACATGTATGGGGCGTACTATATCGGCTGGATAATTGCTGGTACAAGCGGGTATCGCACAAGAATTTATTGACAATGGCAGTCTCTGAACGGTGACGACCGGGGGGCTTGTGCTCTAAAGATGAATGAAATGAATATGTTGGTGGCTATTGAAGTATTTTCGGTGTATAACTACACCCAGTAAAAATTCGGGGCACGGCGCGTTCAAGGGCCCGGGTAATATTTTGTAGGAGCTGCCATGTCAGATTCAATTAATAGGTCAAACTCAAATATTTCTTTTAAAGGCGCAAAACTAACAATTCTTGGCCCAGCTTTAAAAGAAGGGCAGATGATGCCGTCCTTTACGCTCACAGCGAATGACATGTCAGACTATTCGAGTGACGCTCTCAAGGGTAAGGTGGCTGTCGTTTCGGTTCTACCAAGCCTTGATACACCGGTTTGCTCTTTGCAAACTAAGCGCTTCAATAAGGAGGCTGAGAAGCTTGCGGGTAATGCGGTCATCTTGACGGTGAGCTTGGACCTGCCGTTTGCACAGGCGCGTTGGTGCGGCGCCGAAGGCTGCAAGAGTGTGGTGACAGCCAGTGATTTTAAGCATCGCTCATTTGGCGAGGCATTTGGCTGTTTTATTAAGGAGTGGGGCCTGCTTGCGCGCGCGGTATTTGTGATCGATCGCGGCGGAAAAATTGTCCACCTTGAATATGTTCCCGACGTCAGCAGTGAGCCGCAGTATGAGCCCGTATTGGCGGCCTTGAGTGCTTTAGTCGAAAAATGAACCCGCGTGCGCTGCTTTTCTTTTGTCTTTTGTGGCAGTTCTGCCTGGGCTCAGTGGTTGTTCAGGGGCAAGACAGGCAAATTGGCGGATATGTTGAAAAGGTGCGAATTGCTCC
>CAZPBV010000004.1:0-17259 GCA_964584675.1 uncultured Bdellovibrionales bacterium | reverse complement strand
CGGCGGGGTGCAGGCGTATGCCCTGCTCAATACCGGAGCCCCTACTTCTGCGCTGCTTTCTCCCCGCATTGAGCAATTTGAGAGGGAGGGCCGAACATGGGTGCGCTACAGTGTTGAAACTCGCTTTGGTCAAAGGACTACTTTCGAGAACCCGGTGGTAAAATCGAGGCTCGTTTCTCCGGGAAGTTCCGGCGGCGCGCGCCAGTTTTCCGTGCGTGTTCAGTTTTGTTTGGGGAATCAAACTTTGGAGGGCGAGGTTGATCTTGTCCAGGCAACGAGCTTTTCCGAACAATTGGTTCTGGGCCGAGACATTCTGGGAGCTCGCTTGCTGGTTGATGCGTCATCTTCCTATTTGTTGGAGCCTTCGTGTTCGTAAGCTATGGAGCATGCACCCGATCAGTTAAAAAAGCGCATCGAGACAACCTTGCGAGTAGCGCAAGCCCTGACCCTGAGCTTTATTTTGCCTATCTTTATGTACCCCATGGTGGTGGTTAGCGCCGCCGGGCAGGGTGGGGTGGGTCCGGGGTTTCACGGCCATTCCAGGATCGAAAGTTCATTGGTTGTCTTCGGGTGTGTTGTTCTTTTACTCAGTATTCCGCGTATAACAGAATTTTTTCTTAGGCCGATTCTCAAGCAGCGTCTTATGCAGCCCGATCCGGCAAAGCTGATAGCGGCCTACTTGCTGACAGTTGCTGTTTCGGGGGCTCTGCGCGAGCTGGTTGCTTTGGCCGGGTTGCTGCTATCTATTTTTGAGCACAATTTGTTTTGGTGCGTTTTGTTGGGGGTACTTGCTTTTTTTTCTCTCGCGCGGAACTGGCCGACGCGCTTTGAACTTCAGACACTATTCCCCGAGGTTCGGCTGTAGCGTGGGTTATGGAAGGAATCGGTCTTTTAGTTCCTGAGGCACGATTGGGCACGACTCTTTGGTCGTCCCCATCAAGCGATAGCGAGGCATTGCAATGAGACGATATGCCGCTGTGCGTATTGGCGGCGGAAAGATATGTAGCATTCTGGCAAACGCGCTCCATGGTCCGCCCAATAGATAAAACACGTACAGAATGGCCTCGGCATGGGTTAATAACTTGCCGGCGGGTTCTCTTACTACAATGGTTTTTGGTATCCCAGACCGAACCTCGATGTCTAGCATGTTGGCGCTGGTCTGTCCTTGAAGCGGGGCGAACAAGAAGAGGGCCTTATCACGGTCGCGGGCAAGTACAAATTGCACAAATCCATGGCAGAGTGCACATTTGCCGTCATAGAAAATTATCGTCTTCTGCACTTATCCCCTTTCGCGCTCAAGAGCCACCGCTCGCACCTCATGAGCTGTTCCGTAATCTACTTGTTCCACTCCTTGGGGCGCAATGTCCCAGAGCCAAGTCTGCTCGCCGATGATTCGGTACCCCGCGGGCAAGACTGGTTCTGCAATGAAGATAGCTTGCTCCTTTTGCCAGTCAGCAGCATTACAGCGGTAGTAGAAGAATGCCGAATCGAAAATCATCACGATGCGAGTCGCCTGCGATGCCGAAAGAAGTGTTAGGTGTTGGTTCTGTAGAGAAGAGAGGGTTTCTACTAAAGCAGCTTGAAGATCGCCCTGGTATTCCCCGGATTCCCCGGTGTCAAGGCCCCAGCGCTTCTTTACCAAATGATGCACCCGATCCCGCCAGTAAATGCAGATTTGGCTAAGTAAATTAAGCGAGAGGCAGGCGCTTGCGGATAGGTGCGGCAATTGAGCCGTCTTGAGACCGCGAAGAAACGATGCCAGGCGATTCTGGTCGGGGGAAGCCTGGGTTCGAAAGAACGTCTCTAGTTGGGCGGTCCAGATATCGAGACAGCCGGTAAGATCGAGAATTCTTCCATGAACAGACGGAAAACGTCGAGCGACCTTTCGCCAACTGCGAAAGCAGCTCGGGTCGGCATCATACAGGAAAATGTCGCGGTAGTGATGGCAAAGAGCTGAAACATCAATGTCATACAGCCTGCCTGCGCCAAGCACAGCCAGAGATTCTTGTTTGGTGTCCGTTAGAAAGCGCCTTTGAAATTCGAGGCAATTCTCAAGGTGACGCCTCCAGTATGGCTTACAACGCCTATAGCGCGCCTCGATACCAAAGCCCATATCCAAAAAATCATGCCGGTTTGGATATGCCAGCAGCCAGCCGTGGTAAAGAAAAAAATTGCGCATAGTTCTTCTATTGGACACACACTCTGCGGTAGCATTCAAGACCTTATGACTGCTGAGGCCACCACATTCTTTTATTCTCTGACCCCCGATAGGATTCTGAACGCCGTCGAACGTCTGGGTGTGCGATGCACGGGAAGGATTCTTCAACTCAACAGCATGGAAAACCGCGTATATGAAGTTGAAATTGAGGTGGCGGACGAGACCTCACGTTACGACCGTTTCAGAGTGGTCAAGTTCTATCGGCCTGGAAGATGGTCAAAAGAACAAATTTTGGAAGAACATGAGTTTCTAAGAGATTTAAGCGCCAATGATATTGCCGTCGCCAAGCCGTTGCCTTTTCCTGATGATGGTAGCACCGTGGCGGATCTTGAAGGGACGGGCATTTGGTATGCCGTGTTTCCCAAGGCAGGTGGGCGCATTCTTGATGAACTTCAGGAGGATCAACTGAAGCGTATTGGTCGTTTGATAGCGAGACTTCATTCAACCGGCGCCTCTCGCCCTTGCCGGCAGCGTTTGGAGCTTACTCCCAAGACGTATGGCTGGGATAATATATCCTATCTCTCAGGATGCGGCCTGGTTCCATCCGAGGTATTGCCTTACTACGTGCAGCTTGCGGAGGTCTTGTGCCGGGATGCCGAAGTTAAGTTTCAAAATGTTCCCTTGCAGCGTCTCCATGGGGACCTTCATTGCGGAAATGTTCTTTGGGATCGCGATACCTGTATTTTGGTTGACTTTGACGACATGGTAAAGGGGCCATGCGTGCAAGATTTGTGGCTGCTTGTGCCGGGGCGGGATGAATTGTCAAAAAAGAATTTTGAAGCGCTCCTCGGCGGTTATGAGCAAATGAAGAGTTTTAACTACCATGAGCGCGCGTTAATTGAGCCCCTTAGGTCGCTACGCATGATTCATTTTAGCGCTTGGATTGCAAAGCGCTATGAAGACCCGGCCTTTCAGAGGGTTTTTCCGCAGTTTCGTTCCATGGAGTACTGGCGCGGAGAGCTGGCAGCTTTGCAGGAACAGGTGGAGCTGCTGCAAGGGGGAGCGTGACAGCGAAATGCCATAGTAAGCGCAGAATTGAGTAGCCACGCTCCTTGAAGACACCCCATGTATACTCACTGAACAGGGCCAGAGTCCCTTATTACTTAGTCCTTTAAAATGGAGTATCCTGCCCCTAGCGAGTCGTTTGGGTTCTACAGTTCCTTGATGGGAGACGCTCAGATGGCCAGGTTCGTTACTGTTTTCGCGCTGTTCCTGTTCTTGGCAGGTGCCGGCGGAGTCATTGAGGGCATTGCCCCTTTTGACTTCAACGGTGACGGGTACGTTACGGTCGCCGATGTGCAGTCTTTCTTGGGCTGCATGGGTGGCCCCGATACGCCGGTCGGCGGCATTTGTGTGCTCGGCGATGCCGATTTCGACTCGGACGTCGATCTCGGGGATTTTGCAGTGCTCCAGGCGGGGTACGCAGAACCCTAGCACCAACAGAAAAGGTTGTGCGACCGCTCAGCAACAAGACCGGGCAGGTGCCATGCGCACTGCTCGGTCTATCATTATTTCACCTAGTCGCGCAGGATTAATCAAGATAAGAGCGTTTTTCATGCCGTCCTTCGGATGTTCAAAGAGGACCGCTTGAAAATAGTGCGCTCGTATTTCGCCCATGTTGTTTTCGTCCCAACCGCGCTTTCCCTCCTGGCGAGGTTCGATGTGATCAAGTGGGTCAAAAACGAGTGTCGTGATATCCACCCGCCTGTCATCGAGCGTCGACTGGTAAACAACGCCGTAATCGGGGTCCCACACTTCCCAATGCTGAGTGTCGGGATTGAAGACTTCAAGCAGGCGGTGCCCGCGCACATTCTCATAGTCGCTGCTCATCATCGCTTTTATGGACGGAGTTGTCATGAACGAAAGTCAAGGAACGATGAATGATCTCAGTCGTGGTTGCCGGTTGCCTGGTTAGTTCTGAGCCGATCTTTTTGAGAAAATCGCCAGAAGCTGTTTCTGGCTGATGAAGTTTGTACGAAAACACGCAGAAAATACAAGTCGCGATGACAGCTATTTGTGTGCCGACTATTAAGGTCCGGCGCGTATTAAGCTTCATATTGCCGTCCCCCGTTGTGAGCGGGAATACACGCCGGTAGTCAGCTCACATAGGTGTAAAATCAGTTTTTGAGTCTATGCTCTTAATAAAGTGCGCCAATAGTTGGGCTGAGTTTTCAAGGTCCTGCAAACTACATACCTCCACCTGGGTGTGCATATAGCGATTTGGTATGCCAATACTGGCTGCCGCAACACCCGACTTGTTAACCTGAATGGCGTTGGCATCATTACCAAGCAGACGCGATGAAGGCTCCAACTGATAAGGGATTTTAGCTTTCTTAGCGCTGCTGACGAGCATTTTTTCTACTACGGGGTTGACATTCGGTCCACGCACAATGCAGGGGCCTCCACCAAGCTTAACGGGGGGGCCCTTGGCGTCGCTATTGCCCGGGTTGTCGGAGGAAAAAGTTACATCAATCGCAATTCCAACGGTGGGGTCAATAGAATATGCCGCTGTCTTTGCTCCGCGCAAACCAACTTCTTCCTGTACGGTACTGACGGCATAGAGCGCCACGTTCAGTTTGGAACGCGCGCAAAGCCGCAGCGCCTCCATGGCGACAAAGAGCCCGACCTTATCATCAAGACCGGGAGAGCAGACGAGATCCGGTCCCAGTTCGGTAACGCCAAGGCGAAAGGTTATGCAGTCGCCAATCTCGATTTTCTTTTCCGCTTCCTTTTGGCTTTTTGAGCCGATATCAATCCATATCTTATCCATTTCAAGCTTCATTTTGTCCCGTTCTTCACCTGACTGCAGGTGAATGGGTTTTCGACCAACAATGCCGCCGATAGGCCCCTGTTTGCTGTGAATGGTAACGTGGGACCCGGGGAGAACTCCCGCGTCCATGCCGCCCAGGGGCGCTACATAAACAAAGCCTTCTTTGGAGATGTTTCTGACCATCATGCCGATTTGATCGCAATGACCGGCAAGCATCACCTTGCGCGATGCTTTGGTATTAATTCCAACAAGGACGTTGCCATGAAGGTCGGTTTCTATTGTATCGGCATATGGTTTCATGACTCTTCGCACGACGCGCTGCACCGGCTGTTCAAAACCGGTGGGGGATGGGGTGGTGAGGAGCTCAAACAAGAATTCTTTAGCTTTCTTATCCATGCTCGCTTTCTTTAGTGCCATTTAGTTAAACTCCCGTTTTCGAAATAATATGCCTGCTAATAATAACAGTGTTGCAGCATAGCAGATAGCATAAGCTGCTAACACCATAAGATGCTCTGACGATGGTATTCGTTCTGTACCAAAGGTGACCTCGTTACTAAGATTGAGAGCGGACAAATGCGGCAGGATAGAGTACAAGGCGCCGACAAGTTGAGCCCCAAAGCCGGAAACCAGCCCCTCGGTAATAAAATATTGTAGGTACTCTACGGAGCGACCGGCCAAAAAAACCCCGAACGTAAAGAGACCGCTTAAGACCGGGGTAACCACTATAGACGAAAACAAGAGGGCGGCCGCACACAGAATCGCCATCTCAAGCCCCATGCCGTACAGGGCAATGCCTATGGTCCAATCGATACTGCCGCTGAATAGGGCAACATATCCGACAAGAGCAAGCCCCATCAGAGCCAGCAGAACCATGACTGCGCACAGAATCCCACAGAACTTGCCTACGATGAACTCGGAACGATGCACTGGCTTGGAGAGAATGTTGTAAATAGTCTTACGGGTCAGTTCCTTGGAAAGGAGTGACGCTCCGGCGATAATAGCGAACGCGACGGCGCTTAATGAAATACTGAAGAGACCAAAATCTTTGATCACAAGGATTTGATCGCCAATGGTTACCGTTCCAAACAGCGTCGCGACAAGAACCAGCGTTGCAGCGAATAATAGCACAGCATAGAGCACCTTACTCCGTACGAGCTCGCGAAACGTATTGAGTCCCAAGCAGATAATATGAGCCATAGGCGTTACCCTCCGCCTTCCTGGGATACTAGTCTCATAAAGAGATCTTCTAGGTTTCCGTGAATAAGCTCAAATGACTCAACCCCTAAATTGTGTTCGATGGAAAGTCTGAGGGCCGCCTCGGCGGAAGTTCGCTCTGAAAATGAAAGCCGCAGGAACCGATCTTCTTTTCGAGAGGAGGCGGCAAGTGAGAGTATTTCGTTTGGGGTACCCGGTCCCGTCTGATTGACTCGGATGATGAGTTCAAAGTAACCAGATGCTGTGTCGGGAATACGTTTGGTTTCAAATACTCCTTTCAGACGTCCGTGCGCCATGATTGACACGCGGTCGCAGAGAAATTCGACATCACTTAAAATATGTGAAGACATGAAGATGGTTGCGCCTTCTTCTTTTAGTTCAACGAGAAGCTCGCGAAATTCCCGTCTGCCGATAGGGTCGAGCCCCGAAAAGGGCTCATCGAGAATAAGAAGCTTAGGCCGGTGAACAATAGCCTGCGCCATGGCAAGACGCTGCATGAGCCCCTTGGAAAGGGTCCGCAGACGGGAATTTTCCCTGCCGTGCAGGTGCACACGGTCAAGGGCCTTGGCAACCAGCTCGCGGCGTTGAGAGGACGGGGCATTTGCCAGGCATGCGTACATGAGCATGCTCTCTTGCACGGTGAGGTGTTCATAGAAATAGGGGTGTTCGGGAACGTACCCTACCTGAGAGCGTGCTCGGGGAGAATTGTAGTGAGCATCAAATATATAGATGTTGCCGGCGCTGGGCCGAACAAGTCCTAGAATGCACTTAATAGTGGTTGTTTTTCCAGCTCCGTTATGACCTAGAAAACCAAAGGTTTCTCCCTCGCGGACATCAAGCGAAATATTGTGGAGGGCTGCTTTAGCGCGGTACGTCCAGTTACTGCGGTAATGGTAAGAGAGATTATCAATGTGAAGGGCCAAAGAGCCACTCATGAGCGATTCCAATATAATGTGGGCCTCTTTTTTCCACTGCTACTTCTTACCTCCCCGGTAACGCTATCAAGAGAATAGAATCCTCCAAAGGGATCGCGGAAGTGCTGTTCGACAAGTTCGGATGGGACAAGATTCTCGCGCGCAAGTTCATGTATGTCGGTAGCTCGCACATGGAGCCGCGAGTAGTAGAGATCCGCGGCGCGTTCCAAGGCGCGTAAGTCCTTTTCATATTGAGCCTCTTGCAGTCGTTCTCTTAGGGCGGAGCGCGCTTTGGGGTCCGCGGTGCTCTCGATCATTTCATTCAGGAAATTTATTGCAGTGTCCGGGCTGGAGAGGTTGAGTAGCTTCTTTCCCGCGAGACGAATGACGGCTGGGTGGGCCCCTGGCAACCGTGATGCAGAGACGAAATCATCTTTTGCTTTCTGTTCGTCCCGTAGGAAAAAGGCGTAGTTAAACCCTCTCAGATACCAGAAGAACCAATTGCGAGGATGCTGTTCTATGGCTTGGGAAAGAATCTGATTGCTCGCTTCGACGTTATTGGCTTCCCAAGTAAGCATGGTAGCGCAAAATTGATAGGTATGGGTAAGGGCTGGGTTTAATGCAGTGACGAGTCCGCACATGTGAGCAAGCCAGCGGTAGTTGCGATCGCGCTGATAGTGTTTGCCAAAATAGTTAATAGTCTTGAACCATAGCAGCTGGCCAAGAGCATGTTGATATCCGAAGCTCATGAATTGTAGAGCCTGGCCATTAGGAAGATAGAGAGTTTCTTCTTGCACCGACTCGGTCGACTTAACCCGCAGCGACTCCAATGAAAGGTAGGACGAAACGGTGAAACTCACTGATAGAGCAAGCAGTAGCAGTTCTTTCATAGTGGCAGTATTTAGTTTTCTGTAGAATGAGCAGGTGTGCTCATAACGTGCTCGATTTCTCTCTTATTTTGTTGAATCTCAGTGTCTTCGGGGCGCTCGTTTAAGATGCGGACACACCATGCTCGCGCTTCGGCTAGATTGCCGCGTGCAATATTAATGTTAAGCATGTATTTCATTGAGAATACTCGAGTTGGGTCAAGGGAAAGGGCTCTTGTGAAATAGCGTTCTGCGCGAACCGGGTTCTTGAAACTATCAAACCAAACAGAGCCGGCATTCTCAATCGCCTTGGGACTCAGCGGAGCATCCTTAACGGTAGCCAAAAACAGGGTATCTTGATCCCGCCAAACGGGGAGTCTTTCATGAGATCTCCAAGCGTAAGCCAGTACGGTGCCAAAGGCTATCATATGAATGGCGCATCCTTTACTGCTTGCCAGCCAAGGTCTTATGTAATGGCCAAGCAAGCCTGCAACAAACACGCAAAAACCAATGCTTGGAGTGTACGCCAAACGATCGCCTCTCAGAGTGCCAATTGGGGTAACGATGTTGGTAGTGAGCGAAAATGCTACAAAAAACCATAGTCCAAAAACACCCCAGCTCGTTGAACGATGGCGTAGTACAAACAACAAGAATAGCAAAGGAATGCTAGCGGCCAAAGTACCTTCAAGCGAAAATACCCGGGCCCAAAATAGCGGTGGCGGAATGGAGTAGTCTGATGAGAGGTGAATTGGAAGGAAAAGTTGCGCGATGTAATCTCCTAAAGTCACCAGGGCTGGGTACAATCGACCGCTTATACCAAGGGCGCCATGCAATAGCGGGTTCTCGGAAACAAGAAAATTAACGCTCCCAACCATAAAGCGCTCGCCCAGAGCGATTTTTCGCAGGAGTAACACCGCTACACACGTCACGACAAGCCATGCCCACGGGTATAGAAGTGCTCGCCAGGGAATTTTTCGCTGCCACCCGCAAAGAGGGATGAGGAGAAGAAAGGTTAGGGCAGATTCTTTTGCAAATACGGCGCAAGCGAAAAGCAAGGCCGAAAGCAGGCCAAGCCCCGTTCGTTGGACAGGTTCATGCGCCCGCGCGCCTGCGTGATTGGAGAACATAGCCAGCAGCGAGAAAAATAGGGCTAGCAACTCCGGTTGGCCCGAAGGGTTTGCCACTACTTCAACGTTCATGGGATGCACCGCAAACCAAGCAGACGCAATCCAAGACAACCCGAACGGCAGAGAAAGCGCCTGCAAGAGTTCGAAGATCAGCAATGTGCAGAGACTGTGGAGAATGAGTTGTTCCGCATGAAAGGCAAGGGGGTTGAGACCAAAAAATATATGAATCAGACGGTGGCCAAGCGTGCTGAGGGGACGATAGAGATCCCCCGGGTATGTGGCGGTGAGAAAAATCTCGGCAATATCAGCCCAAGCAATATGGTCGGACCGAACAAGGCGCTCCTGAACGATACGCAAGAAATCATCATAGGCAAAATCGAAGGAGAGCGCAGGAAAGTACAGGCCCCAAACCAAGGCGATGAGGAGAGCCTTTCCAAGGAAACTGTAAGTCATTGTCGCACAGCGATTACTGCCCATAGGCGCAACGGCATAAAAAGCATTGATGCAGCGAATTCTTGAGCAGGGTACTATGACAATATGATGGACCTCGGCAGGCCTCTAGAAACATCCAACGCTCAAACAAGGCGGGTTGCATGGCATTTAGCTATTTTATGTACGATCGTTTATTCATATTTTTTTCAAGGCGGCGGCTGGAATCAAAATAGCCAGCTCGATCTCGTTCGCGCTCTTGTCGAGAAACGCTCGTGCGAGATATCCCAGTACGCTTCTAACACCGGAGATATTAGCCTACAAGGCAAAAACATTTTTTCAAATAAGGCTCCTGGACTAGCGGTACTACTTGCCGCTCCCTACGAGCTCATCATATCCGCTCAGACTTTTCTAGGCTTTGATATCTATTCGACTCGGGTGGCGCAGGTTAACGCCCACATTCTGACTTTTCTTGGGAGCGCGTTGCCATTCGCGTTTTGGAGGCAGTTTCGTTGCGTTGTCCGGAAACGAGTCGAGCTTATAGTTGCGCTCCTGATAGTGCCTTACTTTTTTCTTCTCAATCTGTCTATGAAGACGTGGACGGCGGGATGGGGGGTGGGTCCTCGATATATGCTTCCGATGTTGCCGTTCCTATTTATTTTTACGACTCCTTTGTGGCGATGGTCGCGACCTGTTTTCTTTTGCTTGGCGGTTCCGTCTGTGCTCTTTATGTTTGCTGTATCTACGGTGGGGACGTTCATGCCGGTACCAAATGTCTGGCCCGCTCCAGTATCCATGCCACACCCGCTGCGCTGGGTTGTTCGCTGGCTAAAAGACAATCAGGTGGGAGTAAGCACACAGAGTATCTTTGAGAGGATTCCTTCTCTCGGTGATCCGCGGTCTCTCGCAGAGCGATGGGACTCTTATAATTTGGGAGAGCTTCTGGGGCTTCAGGGCACGGCAAGCCTTGTTCCGTTACTGACGATGGTTATCTTGGTGGCTATGCTCTTAAGGAGGCAACTCAGTGTTCGCTAGGAGTTTGAGAGCTGCTGTTGTGGCCGCCTTGCTGGCCTTCTTCCTTGTCTATTGTTTGCAAACTCTGGCAACTACTGCGCCCACGTTTGATGAAGGCGCCCACTTGCCGGCGGGTTATCTGCAATTAGAATTGGGGGAAATCATAATCAATCCGGAACATCCGCCCCTCGCTAAACTGTTGGCCGCGATGCCGCTGGCGATGACGTTAGGTCACGCAATGGTCGATGAATTGAAGCGCTCGCCCGGGGATCAGTGGCAGCTGGGGAGGGTTCTTTTGAATGCAGGCGGGCGGGAGTGGGCTCACGTGCTCAATCCGGCACGCATGGTCACGGTGCTTTTTGGACTGGTGCTTTGCGTAGCATGCGGCGCATGGGCCTATCAACTTGCAGGGTGGACGGCTGGACTTTTGTCACTTGGGCTGTGTGTGTTTTGTCCGAACATTTTGGCTCATAGTCGCTTAGTCACCACCGATATTCCTGTTGCGGCGTGCGCTGTAGTGGCTAGCCTTCTAGCCTGGCAAATGACTATGAAGCCAAGCCTGGGAAGAGCTGTTCTTTGGGGCCTGGCGCTCGGAGCGACTATTACTACCAAGTTTAGCGGGATTCTATTTGGAGGCGCCCTTGTAACCTTGGTATTGTGGAGTTTATCCCGTAGGACATTCAAAATGTCCGGAAGTTCCCCCCAGGGTGATAACACAGAGGAACAAGGCAATACCGGCGGCAACAACCAAGAACGCACACAGCCTTTTCTCCGCGTTGTTTATCTGGTGGTTATAGCGGTTCTTGTGGCATGTGGATGTATTCCCCTTGTGTATGAAAGCTGGGATGGATTCTCGCAATATCTGCACGGCGTGCAAATGCTTGGGCATAATCACCAGCCAACTTTTAAGATTTTTCTTTTTGGACGGTACCGCGAAGAAGGATTTTGGTGGTACTTTCCGGCAGCCTTTCTGGTTAAATCTTCTCCCGCGATTTTGGCCGGCATTTTGATAGCTTTCGTCTCTCGTTGGGCCCTGCCGAGCCGCCAAAATGGGACTCGGTATTTGACTCCGAAATGGGGTCATACTTCCAGCGCCGCGTGGTTTGTTATTATTCCCATGGTGACCTATGGAGTGTTCATTGTTTTTGGCGCCCCTCAATTTGGGATACGCTATCTCTTGCCGTGCCTGCCTTTTTTATTTGTCCTGCTTGGTATTGCCTTGGCTCCCCTTGCCCGTGTTCGCTTTGGCCGGTTGCTGCTCGCCGGACTACTGGCGACTCATGGCGCTGCCGCGATGCTCTCATTCCCCGATCCTATCTCGTATTTTAATGGGCTATTTGGGTGCAGCGGTCCGGAAGCGGTGCGATGTCTTGATGACTCTAATTTTGATTGGGGCCAGGATCTAGGTCGGGCAGCGGAGTATGTGCGTGCGCTTGACAAGGTCGAGGGGCCGGTGCGCCTGCTCTATTTTGGCACGGCCGATCCAGACGCTTTCTTTCAGCAGTGGTCTGTCATGGAGCCGGAAGAGTTTCTACGTCCCTATCGCTCAATTTACGTTGTTAGCCTTCAAATGCTTCAGCGATTCACGGTGTTGGGCGGGCTCCCAGAAAAACTGAGATGGGAGAATCGATTTTCCCCAGCCGCATACATAGGGAACACCTATGTTGTTTATGATTTTCGAAGCGGCTAACCCGGACTTCTCACCACCGAGTGAGAGGTTCGGGCGTGCGGCCAAGGATGGCCGCGCAAACAGCGAGCTTTGCGAGCTGTTTGGAGCGATGCTCGGCCGACACCCTGTAGCGTGGCGGCCGAGGTTGGAGCGATGAGGAACCATTGATGAAGCAAGATTCCAATGCCGCCAAACCCTTGGACGGCGAACCTTCGGGACGAAAATTGGCGGTCTATGAAGCAGACGTGGATAGGGCTGGGACAAGGAAAGCCGGCGAGCTGCTGCATTCTCGCGCTCTCAAGTTTCTGAATGTTCATAGAGACTTTTCCGCGACAACACGCTCAGGAGAAACGTATCTTGTCGGCGCACCACGAAAGCCGGGAGTACGCGGGGCGTTATCTCGAATTCGCGCCAATATTGTGCGCCGGTTAGCAAACCTTTTTCTTAAAGATTATTTTGCGTCAGAGGCAGAGTATCACATGTCTTTGGTGCAGTTTCTGAATGATGCCAGCACCTATATCGATGACCGCGACGGCGCTCTTTTTTGGGAGCTTATTCGCAAGGTTGACTACGACATAACAAGCGCCAGGAATCGCATCGAGATCATCGCGGATAGTCAAGATGCTGAGCTGCGTTCAACTCAGCGCGAACTTACCAACCAGCTTAATTCGGCTTGTAGTGATCTCAGTCAACGAATTGCTCGCATCGAAGCTTCTCTTGAGGGGCTTTCCGGACGGGCTAAGGAGATTGATGGCGTCCTTCGAGGGTTTGAGTCATTGTTGACATCGGGAATCGTTCGTTCTGACCCACCACATGCCGGGGGCGCCTCGCCGGCATCAGTAGGGGCCGATGTTTCATATGTTTTGCTTGAGAATCGGTTCCGGGGAAGCGAGCAAGAAATTAGAGAGCGCCTGCGCCACTATGTGGAGCGGTTTGTGGGCCTGGATGGAACGGTACTGGAAATTGGGAGCGGACGCGGTGAGTTGTTGGAATTAATGGGCGATGCCGGAGTATCCAGCTACGGGGTGGATTCAGACCAGGCGATGGTACAGCTTTGTCAGGCCAAGGGACTTGATAGTCGTCATGGAGATGGAATCGTTCACCTCGAAAGTCTGGCTGAAAGTTCCCTTGCCGGGGTTATCGCAATTCAGGTGGTAGAGCACTTGCCTCATGCAGCCTTGATGCGGCTTATTCGGGCTGCTTCGCGCGCAGTTCGAAAGGGCGGGATAGTGGTATTTGAAACTATTAATCCGTGCTCTCTCACCGCGCTATCCTCCAATTATTTTCGCGATCCTTCGCATGTTTTCCCCCAGCATCCAGATACCTTGGCCTTTTCAATGACACTTGGCGGGCTTGATGTGAAGGAAGTGCGTTTCTTGTCGCCTGTTCCGGAGGCGGCGCTCTTACGCGAGGTCCCCGTTGAGGAGTATATGACTCCGCGTTGGTCTGAGACCGTGAATCTCATGAATAACAATATTAAGCGCCTCAATGACCTTCTCTATGGCCACCAGGACTACTGCGTAGTGGCGCAGATACGGTAGAGGTTCTGTGGGCGGACAAAATCTTAGGATTGCCTGGTTTTCTCGCTTTGACGCACCCCAGTCGCCGTCGTCATATTTTTCTGAAACCATTCTGCCATACTTTCTTGAGCGTTCCGGCGGTCCGTTTGCCATATCCCTATATGGAGAGGGCACCGGCCGATTCAGAAACCTTCCGGTTAAGCATTACCTAGCGGCGGCGATAGATCATCAGGAGAATCCCTTCGATCTATTCTTCTATCAACTGGAACAAGGAAGAGAGGCGGGATTTATGCGCATGCATCTTGGCCTTCTTCCGGGGGTAGTGTTGTTTCATGATTTTGTTATGCCGGATTTTGGGCCGGAGCCGATTATGAACAGTCCCTGGGAGCGAGTGGTTCAACTCTTCAATAACCTGGAGACTGTATGGCCTGTTTCGACCCAAGAACAACCGCAGTATGCCCCCTATGCGATTCGTGAGGCGACTCTCAGTGTCGTGCCGGTATTTACCTCCGAACAGTTTCACTCCGATTTTAAACGCCTGGTAACGAGGAAGATAGGGGCTGCGCTCGGAATTGAGCGCTCATATTTCCTGCCATATCCGGTGGTTGATGTGGCCGAGGCGCGGTGCATTGCAGAAGATCCACAAACTATTGCGATAAGCGGAAACCCCGGCGTTGAGAGTCGAAGCTATCATGTGCTCGAGGCCCTAGAGCGCCTGCTCATACAGAATTCGGTTGAGTTTAAGGCGACCTGGGCTGTCGATTCGGATAGGGACCGCAAGACACTGGTCCGAGCGTTGCAGGAGTTCCCAGTCCTTACTTCCTCGCGGGCTTTTCAGCTCGAGATCTTAAGGGGCCGAACCCCTGTCATGTGGAGCGAGGTTGTTTCAAGGAGCAGCCTGGCTATTCATCTTCATTTTAGCGCCTATGGACAAGTGGGGCCCTATTTGAACATAAGCCAGATGAGTGGAGTGCCCTGTGTCGTGAGCGATTTTGGAGCGATGGATTATCAGTCCGAGAACCTGGTATTCAAAGTGCGGCCCGGAACGGACGAAGGTGACGCTATTGCTGCGGCCATGAGGAGAGGACTTCAGGCGGGTCCGACGCATAGGCGCAACATTCGATCTTATGCCCGCGAGTGCTTTGACGGTCGCAAGGTTAGTCAGGAGCTGGCAGCCATATTTACAAGCAATCGTGCCGATTTGTCGCGATTTAGTGCGGCCTGGGCGCAATTCGAAAAGCAGGCCGAGAGCCACTTGCAATAGCAGCGCGAGATTTCGGTTGCCATACTGCTGGATGAGACCATCCTTGCCTTTTGCATCATAACGTTATTGTACATGCAGCCAATCAAAATGCGTGTATTTTGTTTGGCTGCAATGAGGGACAACAGGTACTCGCTATGTCGCAATCGCAACGATCGTCCTATGAATATCCCTGGAATATACAGGATATGCGAGTCCTGCGTCGTTTGGTCCATGAGCGTCGCGCGGGGGCGGTCCTCATGCGAATCTCTCGTAGTGCCTCGTGCTTCGTGGCCGCGCGCCGGGCGCGCGGGAATGAACTGACACGCTCACCCGTGAGAGAAATTCTCTTTGAACACAACCCAGCCCTTGCCATAGTTCGCTTCGATGGGGAAACCCTTCGATTGAAAGCCCGATTTCCATACCACTTGCCGCGGCTTCCGGACGGATATCACTTCAAGGGCGGTGCGGCTCGCCTTGCATTGGCCTATTGCCTTGCCCTTACCCCGGCGGGTATGCGACCAAGAGATCTTGATATCGTTCGTTTCGGAGAGGGGCGCCGCAACTTAGACGACCTCATTGCGCGTAGATTCATGCCTGAGGATTTTCGACACGGGCACGGGGTTGAGGTCTGCGCCTCTATCGATACCTATATGCAGACCAGGGATTTGACGGTCAATGAGGTGGTCTTGTGCGGGGAAGAAATCGTTTGCTCGAGGCAAGCGGTAATGGATATGGTTCGCCATATACTGAGGCCATCGCGATCGGCGCTCTCGAATGGAGTTCTTCATCCGATGACCGCGCTTAAGATGATACGGCTCTACGCTTGTGCCAAAGCTCGGGGGCAAACCCTGCGGCTCGTAGATTTTCCAAACAGCCTATCAGTACAAAAAGCGCGCTATCTAACACAATTGAAACGTGCTCGGGCAGAGGGAGATATCGCCGAGAATATTTTTATATCAGAGTGCGAGAATAGGGGGATCGTGCTTAGCTAACCCGGCCCTTTTGCTGGAAAGTCAGAAGACCGGGTTGGCCCCTTTTTGCCGGCGTATAGTTGGTATACCGTTACTCGATGCGGGAGATTTGGCGGAAAGCATCCTTGGGATTGTGCGTTGTTCTGTTCCTGATGTCTGGGGGGCTGACACCGAAATGGGCTCTCTCTCTGAGCGGTGGCTACTGCCAGGCGCAGGAGCATATCAAACCTAAAGAATTTGCGCAGGCCTCCCGAAACTTTTCGTGGAATTTTCCTAGCGACCATGGATCTCACGATGATTTTCAAACCGAGTGGTGGTACTTCACCGGGCAACTTGCAGAGCAAGGTAAGAATGTTTTTGATGACGCCCGATTAGGATTCCAACTCACTTTTTTTCGCCGTGCCGCGGAGCCCCACACTGGTCGTTGGACTCAGACCTACCTTGTCCATTCGGCGCTCTCCAATTTTGGGCATTCATTGGCAGACGGTATACTTGGCGCCAGGTACCACGGCTCTTTTGGGTTTGCGAAGGAAATCGCTCGTGGTGGACTGGGGGTTGCTGGAGCGCATACCGACCGCTTCATGGTTTGGAATCACGGGTCAAGCGCGGAGTTTCAGGGAGATGGGGTTGGGCTTACGTTTGACGCACCCATTCAGGGGCAGAAGGTAGAGGTGAGGCTGATGGCGACACCGCGTGGGCGTCCCATGTTGCAGGGCGAGTTAGGGTATAGCCGTAAGGGCGAATGTGAATCATGCGCGTCACAGTATTACTCGCTCCCACGTCTTGGGCTTCGTGGAGAAGTGCAAGTAGGCAAGGAGATTACTGAGGTCGAGGGGGTAGGGTGGATGGACCATGAGTTCATGTCAAGTGCGCTATCTTCCGAATATCGCGGATGGGACTGGTTTGCGCTCATGGCTCGAGATGGGACCGATCTTATGTTCTTTCGACTGAGAGGAATTGACGGGAAGGCCGATTTTGTTTCTGGGACGTCTCATCGCGGAAATCGCCAGGAAACGCTTTCTGTTCGAGATATCAATATCACCGAGCTTTCTTATTGGGTGAGCCCCCATACCGGCGGACGCTACCCAGTGAGCTGGCGCATTTCCGCTCCGTCGCTTGGCATTGACGAGATTATTGAGCCTCGTCTGCTTGATCAGGAGATTTATCAGAGAAACAAAACGTTAGCGGAAGTGAGCGCTCCCTCCTACTGGGAGGGAGCAGTACGGAGCCGTAGCGGCAATTTGATTGGCTATGTCGAGATGACCGGTTATTCGCAGGCCGTAGGGGCTTTATTCTAGCCTGG
>CAZPBV010000003.1:21636-27086 GCA_964584675.1 uncultured Bdellovibrionales bacterium | reverse complement strand
CCATGGGTAATTTCACCACAGGCACACAGAGCCAATACAAATAGGGCATGCTGGGACAGACACTACGTCGACGCGCCGTGGTACCTATTTTGAGTTGCAGATAGCCCCATTCGGCATAAGTCCGAAAGAGCGCAGGAACTTCGCTCCAATACCACATCTAATCGCAACGTTTCATCCGCCCCAAATCGCCCCAGCACCCAGTCGGCAGTGTCCATGCTCGTAATAGCGGGCCGTCCAACTCCAATGCGAAGGCGCAGGAACTCCTTTGAGCCCATAGTTTCCGCTATTGACCTGACGCCGTTATGGCCCCCATCCCCGCCTCCCCGTTTGAGACGTATCTCTCCCAGCGGCAGATCCACTTCATCGTGCACCACCACTAATTGTTCAACGGGAATTTTATAAAATTGCGAAACTGCTTGGACAGGCTGGCCACTCAGATTCATGAACGATAGAGGCTTCATTAGAAGTATCGACTCCTCGCCCAACATGAGGGCGCAAAGCTGGGCACCAAGTTTATCCTTCCACGAAGAATCCGCCGCACGCCGCCAGGGGACGGAAGACACACTCTTGTCTTCTGGACTTGCGACCGTAAGCGCTCGTTCCGCAATCCTATCAACGAGCATGAAGCCAACGTTGTGGCGCGTGCTATTATACCGATTGCCCGGGTTCCCCAACCCAATAATTGCATGGGAAAAGGCCATGCCAGCCGCTGGCCCTTAGGAGCCCTTCTTTGCCTCTTCAGAAGCGCCTGCGGCAGGTGCGGCCGCTGCTTCTGCTGCTCCTTCAGCGGGAGCAGCCGCAGCCGGCGCTTCATCAGTTTGACGAACCGCCAAGACACTAACCACCGTTTCATCGGGGTCATCCGCTAACTTAACGCCTTCCGGAAGTCTGATATCACGCGCATGAATGCTGTTTCCAATCCGAAGTTCCGACACATCGGCCTCAAGCAGATCAGGAATCTGCCGCGGCAAGCATCGAACGCCGACCTCATGGCTCACGACGGTTAAAATACCACCATCAAGCTTCACTCCGGGCGACTCTCCCACAATTCGAACGCTCACCCTAACGGTGATTTCCTCATCTTCTCTCAAAGCTTGGAGATCTACATGATGCAACAGGCCGCTAAGAAAATCCTTCTGAATTTCCTTAATAACCGCCGGCCTGCCATTGATAGAGCTCACCGAACTCTTCAGGGTAAAAACTTGTGAACCACGAGCCCGCTTAGCAAGCTGAGAAAATGTCTGCGTGCTCACCACTCCATGAACAGATGCTTCGCCATGAGAATAAACGACAAGCGGAATTAACCCCTCCGCACGGTAACGTCGGCTGGCAGCACTGCCAAATTCTTCACGCGCCTGAATTTCAATCTCAAATCCTTCCACAACAGATACCTCCAGATGAATCGTAAGGGCTTCTAATTAATCATATTTCATCACAAAAGTAAAATAACCGTATCATGTAGGCCCCTGACCACTTCCCCGTTGAGATGGACGGAACCATTATGAATATGTTTTCCGCCTATCGAAACAAACTGCTTATGGAATCATCAGAGTGTATGCGATCAATGGCATCAGCAAATAGGCTGGCGACTGATAGAATGGTCAGCCTATCACTCTGAGATGCCTTAGCGATAGGAATAGAGTCCGACACTATGATTTCCTTAAAGGGAGCATCGCTCAGACGCTCGATCGCATTTCCTGAAAATACCGGATGCACCCCGCACGCAACCACCTCGCGGGCACCCTCCTTGAGCAGAGTCTCAGCCGCCTTGAGCAGGGTACCGCCGGTATCAACGATATCGTCAACCAAAATAGCGGTCTTCTTTTTGACGTCACCCACTACATTCATTTCGGCAATTTGATTCGGACCCGAGCGGCGTTTGTCAATAACTGCAATTCCAGCGTTATCAAGTCGCGTGGCAAAATGCCTGGCGCGCTCGACTCCTCCCATATCGGGAGAAACGATGACAAGGTTACGATCTCCATACTTTTCCTTAATGTAAGGATAAAAGACTGGAAGCGCATTGAGATTGTCCACGGGGATATCAAAGAAACCCATAATCTGCCCGGCGTGGAGATCCAGAGTGAGCACTCGATGAGCACCGGCAACGGTAATGAGATCCGCCACCAGCTTAGCGGTAATTGGCACCCGGGGCTTGAGTTTACGATCCTGCCGCGAGTAGCCAAAGTAAGGAAGAACTGCCGTAATACGCCAGGCCGATGCGCGCTTAAAAGCATCGATAGCTATGAGGAGCTCCATGAGGTGGTCGTTGCCCGGGTACGAGGTGCTCTGAACGATAAAGACGTCCCGCCCCCGAACATTATCGCCGATCTCAACCGAAAGCTCTCCGTCACTAAATCGAAGCACCTCCATGCGCCCAAGCTCGAGATTGAGCTTGTCACAAATGGAGGAAGTAAAGCGAGGATTGGACCGCCCAGAAAAAACTACGATTTGCCGTGTCACCTATCTCCTCCCCGTAGTCCGCAACGACTACCCGCAAGCCGCATGGGCCCGTCAACTTCGAAACAACACTTGGCCGGGTAGGGGTCGAACCTACGCATGCTGGGATCAAAACCCAGTGCCTTACCACTTGGCTACCGGCCACTAATCCTAAGAAGTTATGCTATCCCATGCTACCTCGGCATCACCGAAAAAATCAATCTCTCCCGGCCCTTAAACGATGCGGAAGCATTGGACATAGACTGGAAACAATTGCCGCGCAACCTAATTCTTGCACAACCGATGACAGGGCCCCCACCTCTTGCTCCCTATCGTGCGGAATCACAAATATGGCCGAACCGCTTCCACTCAAACCCACAGCTAACCGAGGATAGGACCGCAACGCTACAAGCGCCCGAGCAACCGGAGGAAACGCCACCGGCACAAATCCTTCAAAGTCATTCTCTACTGCCTCAAGAATTCCTGCCACTGGAAGATCTCCCCGCAGTGCAGCCTCAGCTACACGCCGACCGACGATATCGACATGAAAGAAAAACTGTTGGTCTTGTGCCAGGAGTCCATAAGCATGCCTTGTATTCACCTCGCACGGGGGAATACAAAGAAGGCAAGGCCACCCGCTCAGCGCACTACCCGAAAGCGGCGCGACACACTCGCCGATTCCCGACACATGCGCAAACGAGGTGCCCAAAAAAAATGGAACGTCTGCACCGAGACTAGCCGCCAGCCCATTGAGCTGTCCCGCAGTAATCCCCTTCTCGGGGTACAGCCGCTCCAGAGCTCGAAGGACTGCTGCCGCGTCACTGCTACCTCCCCCAAGCCCCGCGCCAATGGGGATACGTTTTATTACGTCAATATGAACCCCGGACTGAACATCAATGGCATCAAAGAAACAGCGCGCGGCGCGCCCGGCTAGGTTCTGTCCAGGGTCATCTGAAATGACCGCTTGCTTAAAGTAGTCCCCGTCAAAAGTGGTCCTTACTACCAGATCGGCATGAGGAGAAATTTTCACGGTATCGTGAAGGTCCACTAAACAGTTGAGCATGCTTAACAGGTGGTATCCGTCACCCCGTCGCCCCTCGACTTTAAGTCTTAAGTTAATCTTGGCGTATGCCTTTTCTTCCACCCGTCCGGGGTCTCTTCTCATGGTTCCTAAGGTAGGCCGGGGCATGTTATCACTCAAGTGCTATGGCAAAAGAATACGACAATACTGCTCTAGAAAGCTATCTGACAGTCGCTAAGGAAGCGGCCGAACGCGCCGGGCAAACACTCTTGTCGCTGCGAAATAACGGCTCTCTTTCTATTCGCTTTAAATCGGACCGAGACCCCGTCACCAATGCCGATACAGCCGCCGAGTCTCTCATTATTTCACATATTCGTTCTCAATTTCCGGATCATTTGTTTCTGGCGGAGGAATCATTCCCTCGTTACGAGTCGCTTGAAAGTTTTCGAGGCGCGGTTTGGGTGATAGATCCCCTTGACGGCACGGTGAACTATTCCCACGGCCTGGCACACTCGAGTGTGTCAATTGCGCTTGCCATGAATGGCGAGGTGGTTGTCGGTGTTGTGTACTCGCCTTTTCTTGGCGAACTGTTTGCCGCCAAGCGAGGCGGCGGAGCAACTCTCAATGGCGAAAAAATACAAGCAAGCTCGGCAACCGACATGAAGCAGGCTCTCGTGACCACAGGATTTCCATACGGGCGAGATAACATGGATCTCCTGTTAGAAAGGCTGCGCTCTGTGCTCCTCAACTGTCAGGATGTGCGCCGATTCGGCTCTGCTGCTATTGATATTTCATACGTGGCGTGCGGCCGAATAGATGGATTTTACGAGAGCCTTCAACCGTGGGATATTGCCGCCGCCTGCTTGATAGCGCAAGAATCCGGGGCTCGTATCGGTCATTTTGGGCCGCCCACCCCCGCCAACCTCTTACCCGAAGGACTCAACGGAAACAATCTACTCGTCGCCTCCAAGGGAGTTTTTGATGCTCTGCAAGAAATTCTTTCATAGCCGGCCTGGAGCCGCTTAAAAAGGAGTTGCTATCGCTCACATCGTGAGCAGAACACATCGTTAATTGTAGATCCGCCGGATATTTGCTACCTTTTCCCTCCAGACTTATGACACAAGAAGCAGTCATCTCCTCATCTCAAGGCAGCACCGGCGCATCCGATTTTCATTTGCCACTTTCAGGTATCGGAGACTTCTTCAGACAGATATTTTTCTACCGAGAGTACCTGCTGCAGTCGGTGCAGCGCGATCTTAAGAATAAATACAAACGTTCTTTTTTTGGCTACTTGTGGACCATGGTTCATCCGCTCCTCATGATGGGGATATTGGCGGTTGTATTTTCTCAAATTGTTCGCATCGATATCCGCCACTATGCGGTGTTTCTTTTCGCCGGACTGCTCCCGTGGAATTTCTTTAACAGCACGGCGATGATGGCACTCAGTAGCATTCGCGCCAACGCCCGTCTTTTCAGCCATGTGCCCTTGCCGAAGTACATATTCATTGTATCGATCGCCTGTTCCAATTTGGTCAATTTGTTCTTAGCGGTTATTCCACTCATCGTTATCATGCTTCTGCTTCATCATTCGGTATCTTGGGCGGTGCTGGCCGCGCCCCTCGTGCTTTTGCCGGTAATCATGGTGACGCTTGGAATTTCTCTCATTTTAGCGGCCGCCAATGTTTTCTTCGATGATACTTTGCACCTCACCGAAGTGGCGATGAGCGCGTTGTATTTTTTGTGTCCTGTTATTTATCACCGCGAACTTCTTCCCGCCTGGCTTCTTAATTATGTCGCGCTCAATCCCCTCTTCTCGCAGATTGAGGCCTTCCGCGCCCTATTCTATGATGGAATGTTTCCCGATCCCTATTGGTACTCGATAAATCTCGCGGCCTCATTGTGTATCCTTGGAATTGGATTGGCGCTCTTTCAGAAGCTTGAAAAACGCTTTCTATACTATATTTAAATGAATTCAATGATGTCTTCATCC
>CAZPBV010000003.1:13926-21626 GCA_964584675.1 uncultured Bdellovibrionales bacterium | reverse complement strand
CCCCAGATCCCTTGGCATATCAGCAGCACAGTGTCGTTGCCGCGCCGCGCGATCCGGCTGTTATTCTTTCGCAGGTAACAGTCAGTTTTCGCTCCTACGAGGAGCGCCCGACCTCCCTGAAAGAGTCCATCGTTCAGATATTGAAACGAGGACCCAGTGGCGGGGGTGTTACGTTCAATGCGCTTTCGAATGTTTCTCTCAATATCGAGCAAGGTTCCGTTTTGGGTATCATTGGAAGCAATGGCAGCGGCAAGAGCACCTTGCTCAAAGTCATTACCCAGGTGCTTCCCCCGACCGCCGGCAGAGTTCACGTCAATGGGTCAGTGGGATCTCTGATTGAGCTGGGAGTCGGTTTTGACCCCGAGCTTAACGCTATTGAGAATATCTATCTCAATGGCTCGCTTCATCGCCTCTCACGCGCCCAGATTAGAGATCGGGTCGACAAAATTCTTGAATTTGCCGAGCTTACTGACTGCGCCCATAAGCCCATTAAGTACTACTCTGCCGGCATGTCGGCTCGCCTCGGCTTTAGCGTAGCGGTCGATATCGATCCAGACGTCCTCATTGTTGACGAAGTACTAGGAGTCGGTGACGAGCGCTTTCAGGATAAATGTGAGGGCGTTTTCAATCGTTTTTTTGAATCGGGCAAAACTATTATCATGGTGAGCCACAATCTTGAGATGCTGGAGCGCCGCGCGCACCAAATTGCTCTCATGTCCCGGGGCGAACTGGTGTTCCTGGGCGATCCGACTATCGCCATTGCGCTCTACCGGGACGATAACTACAAGACGGCTCTGGGGTGAAGCCATGCCGGTCCTGCATGAGATGATGGGATCGAGCGGCCTCGCCAGAGATTTGGCGCGTTTGGTGAAAGACCGTGTCTGCAAGCGTCCGGCCGCGCCTATCTACTATGGGTTCTGCAGAAGCATTACCGAGACCAAGTTCGGCTTCGTCGGCGCGAATCTTCCCCAAGAGCCCCAGCGGATCGATAGCAGTGGTACCGAGTTTCGATTCCTCTGCCCGGCAAGTCATTTGGAGGAAATTTCAATTCTCCTAGGAACCTACGCGCGCTCAAATTCCTGCGCGGTGGTCTTTCAATTATTTCGGGGCATCCGCGCGTTGGGGCGCCCATTAGCCGAGGATCGTTTTCATGCTGGGCAGGTGACTGACAATTCGTTTTTTTCCTTTCGCTTTCCTCAGATTCCTGACTCGGCCGGATCATGGTTCACCGTGCGCCTTTCTTCGCCCGATGCGCGCTCGCGTAACGCCATAGGAGTGTGGGTAAAGCGCCTTCCTTGCCCGCCTCAATCCCTCATCGACTCCTGTGTTACTTTTCAAAACTGCTTTGGTGAATTTTCTCTCGTTGAGCGCGACGTATTTTTGCCTCATTTCCAAGCCCGGTCGGGGTGCGGCAGCACCTTATTTGGATGGTCGCATAATCCAGATGCACTCTATCCGCTGACCTTGCTTCCTGAGACCAGGGTCAAGATCCCCCTTGTTCTTGACGAGTTCGGGCTTTCGCAAATTGCGCTGATCTTCGGCACTTTTGACCGCAAGAATTCCTGTATGATTACCGTGAGTGTCGAAGACGCCTCTTCACAGGAGCGTTTGTGTTCCAGTTCAGTATCGGCCCTAGCGCTTCAAGATAATCGCCAGCACGTCTTCCCGCTAGATCCCGGCGCGACAGGAGGGCGAAAGAGGGTCCGTCTGGTGATCGAGAGCACCGACTCTTCTCAAGAGAACTCAGTCGCTGTGTGGGGCAATCGATTGCGCAGTGTCGATAGCGCTTTGGACCAAGTCGTCAGCGCATCCGCCGAGCAAGGGTTTCCGAGCGCCGTAAATTTTCGCCACCACCTGCGCCCGCGCGAGGCGCTGGAGCTCAAATCAGTTCCGGAGCGCCTTAAATCCCCGTGGCATCAGGCGCGCATAGCTGTTGTAGCAAGTTGCGAGACACTGGCACGGCCCCAAGAGGAGCTGACTGCGATTCTCGCTCAGGCGGCAGCGCTCGGGATGTCCATAGAACTCTTCGACAACCTCGACACAACCGCGCTATTCAATGGTCTTGAGTCGTTCCATGTGCTGCTGCTCCCGCACACTTCTCTGAGCGACACGATGCGAGATTTGGTCCGCCGGGCCCGAGCTCTTCGCATTATGGTGCTCGGCATTGCCGATACGGGCATGTTGCAGTCAAGTATCCCCGCCACGCCGTCCAAAGACACAAAACTGCGGATAAGCCGCGAGCAGAAGTTAGTGCGAGCCCTGGAAGCCGGCTGCGATTTCCTGTTTGACCCAGAAGACATCCCCGACTCACCCGAGAAACTGGGCACATGTCTGGACCTTGTTCGTAGCAAGTACACTTTGCGATGCCTGCCCAAGGTCAGCATTGTCAGCATCTTGTATGGCAAAGAGCATGAAGTACCCCTCTTTCTTGAGTCCATTCTGAGACAAAACTATCCGGGAGAAATTGAGGTCATTTTGGTTAATGATAAGACGCGCGACGCCTCAGTTGCAGCGGCGCGAGCGCATATGGAAAAGGCAACCCCCCGGGAAGTTTCCTCGACCCTTCCAAACTTTGTCATCCTGGAGAATGAGAAAAATATTGGAAACTGCGGGTCCCGTAATCGCGGCATTGCTCATGCCCGTGGCGACGTGCTTATCGTTGTAGATGCCGATTGCCTGCTCAATTCATCCTTTGTTGAGGAACATGTGCGCGCGCACGCCTTGGGCGATGCCGACGTCGTCATCGGCCCCTTTAATTTGGAGACCGGAACTCACTTTCCCATGGATGCGCTGATTGCTTTTGAAAACAGTCCGGAGCGCGTGATAAGCGAGATGGCATTGCAGGATTCTCAGAACCGCGAAAGCTTCCTCAATTGCATTACACGCAACATTTCGATTCAACGCGCCTTTCTTCAACGGGTTGGGATGGAAGGTCCTTTCGACGAACAGTTCTCTTACTCTGAGGATCCAGCTTCCGGCTACGGCTGGGAAGACGTTGAGTTTGGATTCCGGCTGCATCAGGCCGGGGCAAGAATCAAGTTCATCGAAGAGGCCTTTACGGTACACATCAGCCATCCGGCCGTCAGTACTGAGGGGGCTAAGCCGTCCCGCTCTCTCTTGAACCTGTGGCGTCTTGTCGAAAAGCATCCTTCTGTGGCGATGGTTGCGCGGCGCTGGTGTCTCGATACTTTTTGCAAGCTGTGCGCGTGGAGCGATTCGCTTGGTCTTCCGCCCACGAGGGAACGCAGGAACCTGGAAACGGCTCTCGCTCCTGCGCGGAGTCTTGCCCTTACTTTTTCGCCAAAGCGCCGCCTAAAAGTTTTAACTTTTCGATGGCATTGCCCCCACCAGTACGAGCTATACAAGCTGCCGCACGATTTTACGCTGGTGAAACATATCGGCCCGCCCTTTACCAATGAATGGGGTTTTGAACAGCGCCCCTTCCCTAAGAACGCGCGTTTCTGTGCGGCACATGAGGTCGATCCGCGAAACTACGATGTGGCTATTGTGCACTTTGATGAAAATGCCCTGGCGCCGGAACGAACCAACGGCGTGTTGGAGCCGTCCTGGGGCAAGGCCTTTGAGTGGTTCTTGCGCAATGTTCCTATTCCCACAGTAGCCGTGTGTCATGGCACGCCCCAGTTTTATGGCCAGTACGACATCAATTACCATAAGCCTGACTTGGGAGAAGTGATTGAGGAGGAACGGCAGCGTTTAGTCAAGGCGCTTGGGAACGTCTTGGTCATCACCAATTCGCACCAGGCACAGCGCGAGTGGCGCTTCGAAAATTCCCGTGTCATTTGGCAAGGCTTTGAACCTTCAGAGTTTGCGCCGGCCAGTTTTGAAAAAGGAATTCTCAGTTACGGTTCTTCGATGCGCGAACGGCCGCATTACCGGGGCTACTTTTTGTATGAAAAAGTTGTCGGCGACATCCCGGAGCGCTTCCGGCCTGAAAAACTCTCTGTTCCTGAGCCCGACCTCGCGTACGTGCCCCTTAGCAACGCCTACGCGCAGCGGCGATTTCAAAATTATGTCAACAGCATGCGGCAATATTCGGTCTTTTTTAACCCCACTATTCGCTCGCCCATGCCGCGCTGGCGCGGGGAAGCTATGATGTGCGGATTAGCGACCGTTTCGGCCCGCAACCATGATGTCGACATGTTTATTAAAAACAGCGAAAATGGATTTGCATCCAACGACCCGAAAGAACTGCGCGACTATTTGATTTTCCTGGCGGGCGATCCGGCCGAAGCTCGCCGCGTAGGCCTCATGGGCCGCGAAACTGCCCTTGATTTATTCAACCATGACCGCTACTTGAAAGCATGGGATGAAGTGCTGGAGTCGGTGCTGCGGTAGGTTTGGTTAACGATACGTCCTATGCTAGCCTACCAACAACATGCTGGGCTTTCTTCAAAGAAGATCTGACCCCCCGCTTGTTACAGCTCCCGCAAGTTCGCTTGATATTTCCGGTTCTCTCTTCGACCAATTTTCCCAAGCGTTTGTGCCCGATGCTCAATTGCACGAGCTGAGAACCTTACTCGCAGCACAGGATCGGGATATGCCCACAAAATTCCGCGGCATTCTGGCAGCACTCCGTCAATGCAGGTCAGATGACGGGAACACGACATATGAACTTATAGAAGCAAAAGTTGCTCGCGTCATTACTCTGTTCGCTAGGGAGGCTCAGACAATCAAGACAGTCGAAGGAACACCGGCTATCTTTAAGAAGCCATGGAACGAAATCGCACTGGGTGTGGCCTATGATTTTCTAAGTCGGCTCGGAGCGACTCAGGTGAGAGACCTTCCATCGAGTGAAACCGTTGCGCGCCTGGCGGATCAGTCTCGCCTTATGCTGAACATTGCAAGCGGCGTGGGACTTGTCAGTGAAGAGACAGGGAATAATCAATTTGGCCAAGGCAAGGGTACCTTAAGCGCGGCGCCAAAGGGCCAGAGTCTTGCCGAGCGTGTAAGACCAACCGAGAAGGAAGCTGATGCTGCAATCTCAGAGCTAAAAGCACGGCTGCGCACAGGGCATGTACCGGGAAGTCACAAGCAGCTCGAGAGAACTGAGGAGGACGAGTTACGCGCCGCAGACGCCGCGACTCATCGCCAACACCTCGATCAGGTGCGAGCCGCCATTACACCGGCTTACAAGGCCCATTTTGCTCTCCAAGCTGATAATAGTATTCGCTTCCTTCTTGGAATCGCAGAGACCGGCCGCGAATTTGAAAGTCGCCGCCAAGCAGCAGTCCATAACATAGCAGGCCTTCTCAAGACGTGGCTTATAGAGCAAGTCGAGATTCTAAGGCTTCTTGACCTTCGTCCCCAGCTTGAGTCCTTCTGTTATTCCAGCGCGCAGTTTGAATATCACCACGAGCGATTAACTCAGGAACGGGCCAGACATCACCGGGTTATTGACGGCCTTAGAAATAGTCTGAAGCGCTGCGCTGAAATTGCTATGAAAACAAAGACCGCCGGGTTTACACCTGAGGAAGTAGAGCTCATTAAGGAGCTGACTAAGCCACCAGAACCTGTTGTTGAAGCCTATAAGCTCGCCCCCCAACAGTGACTCCCCGGAATTATACTCGCCGCCAATGAATTTGCCTGGTTCGTGCAGCCTCTGCAGCGCCAAGTAGAGTTCAGGGAAAGGGCCTAATCGGCCCTTACGGCTTGTGCGGCGAGTATTTGTTGTCCCTCCGGGGTTATACTTGCGGCCAATCAAAATGCCAGCATTTTGATTGGCCGCAAGTATAACTACTCCCCCCTGTTGCTTTTAAATCAGCTTTTCCATGTACGCGCTTCCTCTATGAAGCATAGACGGAAGACTTAACCCATTGTTATTTCATAATTTTTTGGCTGACTTAAAACCTCCTACAATATCAGAGGCTTTGCGCGCGGTCTCTGAGAGAGGTGAGCGACCCTAACAAAATTCAAACTTAGCAGGCCGGATAGGAACCTATCTTACATTGAATATTTTGAGTAAAAGGGTCTTGAAGGGATTATGAATCTCTTAACATTCTGCTAGCTCTTTGGCATTGCTGGGTCTGGGTAGTCGTAATCGTTCCATCAAGTTCTTTGAGGAAAGACGCTCGCCCTATGGCTCATTGCCTTTCTTGACGCGCTTGATGGTCCGATGGGTACTTACAAAGGTTTTTAGTGGTGCGGAATCCACTAGCCCATAGACACCTCTTATCGCTACCATAAAGGAGGACAGTAAATATGTCCGGTAATGGCATTGCTGATCTCAAGAATCCTCGCAGAGCGAGGAGACAACTGAGAAGCGGTCGTGATCGCGAAGGGTTGTCTCGCGTATTAGGTTGCTCTTCTGCCACCACCGAAGCGGCAGTAGCGCTGTTGGCGGCAACCACAGCGCAGCAGTTTGGTCTTACTGTCTACTGCTCAGCTCGGCAGGGCTGTAGGAGCCTTCATCACATCTCCAACTCGTTACCAGATGCCATGACCGACCTAAGAACATCTGGTGTCCGCCGCATCATTAACGGCGGGGGACCTTTCCTCATGGAGACGGTGACAGAATCAGCTCTTGGCGCCGGCCTTGAGGTGATGGAAGTTCCTCTGATGTCTCTTGGGAGCGAACACGAGGATCGCAAGAATCCTCTTGGCTCCAAAGCAATATGGACTGTCCGGTCTCTCTGCTTAGGGACACGCTGTTCGACATTCACGGCCGTGGGAGACGCTTACTTGGTACTCCCGGGCGGACTGGGTTCGGTGTATGAGCTCATGCACATCTTGCAACGTGTGCAGCTTGAGCGTGACCACGGGCAAGATAGCGCAACCCCCTACTGGCACCGCCGACATGCCGGCCGCCAGCATGAAGGCAAGCTGCTTCTCCCGCTGATTGTAGTGGTGGGCGCTATGTGGCAGCCTGTCAGGATGCTGCTGGACGAAATGGTTGCTGAGGGAACAATTAAGCCCGAAGATCCAGGTCTGGTGACTTTTGTTGACAGCCTTCCCGAGGCAGTAACGCGCATTTGCAGTCATGCCACTCTGTGGCTCAGCTGCCCACGGCTCCATTAAACGGACAAATCCGTCATGAGAGTCGGTCGCTCTGTGGCTGATGGGTTTTACCTGGTTTTCCACATGAAGGAACAAGGTACCCATCGGCCACAGCCGCTATTTCCACCTCATTTCCGCGCGCATTTCGTTAGAGGTTTGAGCTAATTCTCCGCGCGCTTTTGCGGAGCGTTCCTGGTCTAGCCGAGCAAAGTCCTGCGGCTTAAGAGAGAACAAGGTAAGCCCCGGATTATTAAATCCATAGGTGCCATAGCGCGGCTCAATTTCCTGCACGACAGGAACTTGTTCAAAAACTTCCCGCAGACGCTGCCTCAATGCCGGTTCGGCCATGGGCTGAGTGAAATAGCGATCGTAAAATAAGCTTGAGAGAACCAGGTAATCATAACCTGAGCGGCGTAACCGGCTCACATATAGTTCTTCGATGATTCTGTCACGCGCTAAATAGCGTATATCAAACTCGCCATCACGAAAGTACGGGGTGTACGGTTTCCAGTCGAGTAATACCTTTGCCCCGGGCTCAAGGGATTCACGCATCCAGTCCGCCATCTGATTACGAGTATCGTACCGGATTTCCGACGCCAGCTGGATGGTGCGCACGGCCGGAACCAGGAATGCTCCCGCCATCACGATACCCCCGAGCCATTTATACTTACTCGCATGCAAGACTC
>CAZPBV010000003.1:12208-13916 GCA_964584675.1 uncultured Bdellovibrionales bacterium | reverse complement strand
CGCGGCAAGCGCTAAGAACGGCAAGCAAGGAAAAATATAACGCTCCGGTTGAGGTTCCGGCTTGGCCTTGACCCACTCGGCTGGAATGTAAAACAGCAAGAAAAGCGCAATAATAAACCAATCCTCCAAACGTCTGCGCCACAAGAGAAATCCAATACCGACCGCCGCAAGCACCGTTCCAATGAAGCTCATGCCGGGCACAATGCTGCGCCAAAAGTGATACATCCAATACTGCGACCAGGCATCCACCGGAATAGTATGCCCCCGCAGCATGTGGTTGCGCTCAGAATTAAACTGCCTCAGAAAGGGCTGCACGGTGAGAATGCTGTACGGGGTGCATACCACAAACCCAAGCGGAAAAAATAACAGCGCGATAAGGGTGGGAACAAAATAAGATCTATCGGGGACAAAACGACCAGACCGAATCCAGGGCGCAGCCGCAACAACAACAATCATCAAGAGCCCGGAATATTTGGTGGAAGCCGATACGCCCGCGAGAAACCCGCCTAAATAGAGCAACCCGCGCCGATTCTCCTGAGCCGCCTTTACCAGCGCCACCAGAGCAGCTAGCACGACACAGGTAAGAAGGGCATCTTCTTTTAAGTAGCGGCTGCAAGTAACATGCAGAGGATATACCGCTAATAAAGCCGAGGCCCAAAGTCCGGCAACAGGATTGAGAAGCCTTTTCCCAAGAAAGTATAGAAGCAACAAACTCAAGGTCCCCGCTAGCGCGCTCACCGTTCTGCCGGCAAGAAAGGCTGTCTCCTGAAACGAAGCGCCGACCCCAAGCCAATCTGCCAACCCAAACCAATGAATGAGAGAATTGGTAAAATAAGTGGTGTAGAGCAAAAAAGAAGGATGAAGAAAATATTGCGGATTGAGGGTGCCGCTTTGCACCATGCGCATGATGGCATTTACCTTGGGGACTTCGTCAGGGTGGTAGTTGCCTGGAAGACCAAAAGATAACCCATAAAATCGAAGTGCTGCTCCTCCAAGCACAATAACCGTGAGAGCCGCCGCTACAAAAGTTCGAGAAAATTTTGGCATGGAGATAGTACCGGTCCAAAATCCTTGCCCAAACCGCGCCCCCAATACTAAACAGATAACAACAATCCACAATGCGACAAGCTTGGGATACTGCACCGCCTCAGCGGAAGAAATGAGGAGATAGGACAAGAGCGGAATGCCGAGAGTGAGCGCTGCTAGAGGGACCGCTGATGAAAATGACCAGTTCGAATGGCCGAGATCTAATCGATTTCGGCCGCTTTCAGGCCCGGCTTTGCCTTGCCCGGCAGTGTTACCCGACTGCGGGGCGGAAGCTTCGGACATTTCTACTGTCTTCGGATATTTCCCCCACTGAGAGATAGGCCGAGGAGACACCAGTATCCATGTCATTAACCCCAATAGAAAAATAGCGCCGGCAGCGCCCAACAGATAATCCACTCGCGCGAGAGGAACCCCCAGGCGAGAAAGCACTTGCACAGATTGTAGACGCACCCCTAACTGCCGCTGGTCTGCATCTGAGGCAACAAAAGGATTCAATACTTCAAAAGACAGCTCTCGCGGTTCGCATTCACCACTGAGGTACACATGAGCCTCGAAATCATCAGGCCGTACCTCAAACTGAGAGGCAACCTGTCCGCAGACACTCACCCGCATGTGGGCCGGGCCCGCGCCATCGGGACGCCACGGATCAAAAGTCAGCCGC
>CAZPBV010000003.1:0-12198 GCA_964584675.1 uncultured Bdellovibrionales bacterium | reverse complement strand
CCGCGCAAAATTTCCTCGTTCAGCCAGGTCAGGGAGCGATATTCTCGCCCCATCCTCAAGCCATCCGTCGCCATAAATCCGATAGAACTGCCCCGCCGAGCTGCGAGGGGTAAGAAACCCTTGATACGAAACTCCGAGACCATAAATAGCTGCGACACAACTGCCCACGGCAAGAAGGCCCGCCAACACCGCTTTCCAAAGATTGCTTTTCATGAACTCTATTGCACCGATGTCTTAAGGTACTCTTTGAGTAGGTGAATGTCGACCACTACGGAAGCACGGTCGCGAAAGGCGATATACGGGTAATCGCCTGGGTCATCTTCCCGCGGAAGTTCCCGATAGGCATAATCCATAGGATCGCGCGATGTAAGTTCTTTCACTAAGGCATTGAGGGGCTCAAAGTATTCGGAATTTTTAAGCATCTCAGGGTAGAAACGGCGCCTTTCGAATACAAAATAGTCAACTCCCTCCGGTTCGAGCAAGGACACCAGTTCGGATAAGGTGCGCGCATAATGCGCTTTGAGGGTTATAATGAGGCGGCGCTTAATTTCGGCGTAATAGTGGTCATAAAAGGGGTGGGCGGTTTCGGTAGTCGCCAGTGCTTTGCGCTGCCCAAGAAGTTGAATGCCATCAATATGAGTTGGTTCCCCCGCAAAGAGCGCATCGCGAGGAGTCTTCTCCTGCATCCAGACAAAGACATTACCTCTCTTTGTTAATGAGTAGTTGTAGTTCCCCGATCCCTGTAATCCGTTACCCCCGCCGGCCACAATGAAACCCGCAAGGACGGCAAGCCCAAGGACTGAAAGCCAAACTGAGCGAAGCTTATAATTCGAGTTATATCGCCCTGTATCCGCCGCATGCCCGCCCGGAATGCCGGCAAGCGCACCATGGAAGAAAGCCCGCCATGTAGCCGAGGTAAGGGCAATAATCGTAAAGAGAGCCAACGGAAACTGCAAATGACGATTAGGCACATAGAGGCGAAAGGCAAATTCTCGCGATGCGGCGTAGACAACAGCCGTTGAAATGAGAAAAAACCAAAGGGAGCTCGGAATAACCACTAACTTGCGCTTGACTCCCACTAAGGTGAGGCCGAAAAAGAGAACGAGCATCACGTAGGGAAGGTTTCTCTTCCAACATCGATCGGTGTTATAGAGCCGGCTGACAAATGCTTGGTAGCCGTATACCTGCAACTCTTCTTGCACGCTACGGTGCGGGACAAAGGGGAAGCGCCCGTGAGGGTAAGAAAATTCCGGCATGCCGGCAGCGACGTCATAGGTCGCCATGGTTCCTATATCATCCGGCATGCGAACGACCGCCAAAACAGTTGCAACCAAAAGAGGCCCGGTTACAAGATATTCAATGAACGGTCGTCGAAATTGAGGCCGCGATGATGCCCAAAACACCTTCCACACCAAATACAACCCGTAACCAAAGGCAGCAATAAGAGTCCCCGGGGGATGCAGCAGACACCCCAAAAACAAGGTCACGAGAACAGCACGATGACTTCCCCTAATGACAAAATAAAGAAATGAAGAAAGAACCACCGGCCCCCAACCACGGGGGAGACCGCCTGAAATTCTTTGTACAAGCGGTCGCGAGTGTAGAAACCATGTGACCGCAAAAAAAGCTGCTGGAGTACCTGCCAAGTAGCGCACCGCGCCAAAAACTCCCAGGCAGGTGAGCACTATTTGAATCAGCGTTAGCCAGTGCCCTGCCATGATAGGGCTGCCAGTTGCCCTGGTCAGTAACACGCCCAACCAATAGTGAATAGGCGGCAGGTACTGTTCCATCATCTTGGTAATGAGGTCTCCCCGAAATATGTCGGGGTCAAGTGCCTTATAAAAAGGGAAGAGCTGCTGCAAGGAGTCGTCCGAGGTCCATCCGGGATGAAACCAGTACGGATTCAAGTCCTGCCACAGGAACCAGCAGTAGGCGAAGCATCCGAGGGCGCTCAGAAGTGAGAGTAATGGTACAGGGGCAAGAACTGCTCGCAGTTGGAAACTGCTCGGTCGCTGCGCCACCGCTTCATCCTTGGTCGGAGTAGTTCTGTCCTTATCCCCTGATGGAGAATCCTTCTTTTCTAACGGCAAACCCACTGCCCTATTTTCCAATTAAACTGCGCAATTTTCCATGTAATGTGCGGACTTCGATACGATACCGAAGGATATTGAAAAAGGTGCCCCGGAAAGACAACCCCGAGCGGCAATACTATTCCAGCCACAAGAACAGCCAAAATCGGT
Source organism: uncultured Bdellovibrionales bacterium (assembly GCA_964584675.1). Lineage (GTDB taxonomy): Bacteria > Bdellovibrionota_C > UBA2361 > UBA2361 > JBGSMV01 > CAZPBV01. Next base: position 9,958 of record CAZPBV010000003.1, on the reverse strand, counting down.
GAGATTTTGACTTTTCGAACCTGGCATTTTCATTAGCCGCCAGTATAACTACGTTTACTGCCATGAGTCAAAATGTCATGACCGCCTATGAATTTGCTTAGTTCGTGGCGCCACTACAAGTTTATCTTGTGAGAGCCGCCAAAATAAGTCACAAGTATATCGAGGGACCCTAAAAATGTCCTAAGGTACCCCCCAGTGAGACAGCACTGAGGGACACCCTTATACTGGTTGCAAGAAATGGCCAGAGTCGATGAGATTTCGACCATCTAAACCCGGCACTTTCATTGGCGGCCAGTGTAAAATTGAAGCAAGGCTCGTCCCGTCTACATGGTCGAGCAATTAGTTAGGCAAGCGAGTGATGAGATTTTCAATGACTGGCAAGTTTACTTTGGTAGGACTGGGTGTTGCGGCATGTTTGGCTCTCTTGAGTTGTGGGGGAGGAGGCGGGGGTGGCGACTCCGATTCTTTTGTTGGCGCAGCTAATGTCTCCATTCGAGTTAACCCCTCGGACATTGATACCGGCGACCGTATGTTGGTCTCAATGGATATCAGCGAGGTTCATCCAATCGGAATTATTCTTAAAGTTCGTTATCCGCGTTGCCTTTCATACGTCCTGAATTCGGCTACTTTGACAGTTGACGAGTCGGAAGTTGATATTGGACCTGCTGTGAACTCTGCTGATGATCGCGTTAACTACCTGGTCTTCTTTCTCTCGCAAAGCTCCTTTAACGCCGACCGCAAGGGAAAAATTTCCTTTCAGCTCGAGGGGAACGCTAGAGTCAGTGAGGGACAGGTGGAAGTAGATGCGGATGTTGATGATCCTTTGATTGACAATACTGTTGAGTTCGATATCGAAAACCCCGAGTTCGGAGCAGAAGATTCGGCCATGGTTGAAGTGCGCGGGTAGTTCCGCGAGGCCTTTGCAACATAGCCTTGGGGAAGGCCTCAAAGGGGGGCTGTTTGCCATTAGGTAGGGTCTATCCCAAAATGCCCCTTTTGTATTTTCCTCTATGGACAGACGCTAGGCTGCATTTCTAACCAACTTCGGCACTCTTTTTTCGGGCAATTTCCCCTACTACCAGCATCTAAACTGGAACACCGGGGCACTCGACTAAGCTCTAGATTATATTAAGGATAAGGACTTATGCTCGGCCGACTTTTCGGACACGGTCCCAAAAAAACCGGCCCGATCCAACCTGCCAGTCTTAGTCCCGGCATTGTAGCCGCCATCACCAGTGCTGTCGGGGCTCGAAGTATTCCCTCCATGCCCGGCGCTGCTCAAAAAGCCTTTCAGCTCGCAACAGATCCGGCTGCTGACGCCCGAGATTTTGTCGACGTCATTCAATCTGATGAAGCCTTGTCCAGCCGCATTCTCAAGATTGCCAACTCAGTCTATTTTGACCGAGGGAAAAAGAGCTCCACCATAGAAGAGTGTGTCACCGTTATCGGCATTAACGAGCTTCGCTGTCTGCTGAACGCTAACGCGCTAACCGACATTTTTCCGTGCAAACATCCCCTCCGGGCTATGCTGTGGACCAATGATATTGCAACCGCCCTCATTGCCCGTGAAATTGCGCGCAGCACAAACCCGCAGATGGTTGAAGTAGCATTTCTTGGCGGCCTTATGCACGACATCGGCAAACTACTTCTCCTTCAACGCTGTCTCGACGACTATCATAAAATTGTTAAAGAGGTTGAACGGTCGGGAGAGTCATTCAACCTTGCCGAACAAGAGGTGTTTCCCTTTGATCATACTCAGGTGGGAGAATTGATTGGGCAACGTTGGAACTTCTCTTCCGAACTTATTCATATTATCTCACACCATCACGCCCCATGGAGCGACCTCGCAAGTCACTCAGGCTCCCCTTCCCTTACGGCAGTCATCAAGGCGGCGGATATCATTGCCCACGGCCTTGGCCTTGGGCATCCTCCGAGCCTGTTTCGCCTCCAGTCCAAGGCCCAAGCGGAAATGGAATCAGTCTGGGAGGCGTTGGGGATACCGACCAACGAGAGAAACGATAGGCTGTCCGGATATCGGCGGACTTTCGACACTGAATATGAACTTTACTTAGGTTCGTTCTCACGGAGTTAAGAATTGGCAATCTTCAGCGATCATAGGCTCAGTCGTGTGATAGCGGTCGTCGGGCTTGTGCTGCTAGCCATCACGTTTTCCGTGCCGACAGATTCGAGCCCACTTCTGACACAAATTGAAATCGCTGTGGCCAGCATCATTGTTGGCGCTGCACTTTCGGGCGCTTGGATGGCGCGGTCTATTGCCCGGCAGTTAAGCGGACTACTGAATGAGGATAGTCAATTGATGGATCCCTCTCTTCGGCTGCACATGAAAGGAAGCTCAGACCTCAGCTATATCGTCAATCGGGTGCGCCGGACGTTTGAATATCTTGAGAAAAAGCTCTCTCTGAGTCAGGCTGAATTGCATGGCGCCCAGGACCGTTATCAACTTCTGACCGACAACCTGGCAGCGTCAGTTATCATACGAGACATAGAGGGGAAAATAGCCTTTTGCAGCCCCTACACGGAAGTCCTCACCGGCTACAGCCTTCGAGAAATATACGCCAGCGAGTCCGATTTTTTTCTGTCGATTCTTCATCCCTCGGATGCCGAAAAATACCATCGGGCCTTTAAAATCGCCGCAACAGGCGAGGCCTTTCAGTTTCGCTACCGTATCCACCATCGAACCGGTATTGAAATGTGGGTGGAAACCAGAACCGTCCCCATTGTCGGCGAAGACGGCGAGGTCTCACTATCACTTTCCGTAACCCTCGATGTGACCGGAGCCGTGCGATATCAGCGCCAGGTCGAAGAGAAGAATAGAGACCTGCATGACTTCACCTATATGGTATCGCATGATCTGAAAGCCCCTATCTTTACCATTAAGGGCATGGCCGCGGTGCTGCGCGAGGACTTGGCCGCAACATTGACCCCGGACACGACTGAGGCCCTTGATCACATCGCGGGAGCATCTCGGCGTCTCGAAACGCTCGTCGCTAGTGTGCTCGAGTACTCTCGCATTAGCTCACAGGAAATGGCTCATGAGAGCGTGCCTCTTGCCGAGGTGTTTAAGGAAATTCGGGCTGATTTTTCGTCGCTCATTCAATCGGCGCATGCGACTGTCACCGTCGATCCGCACCTCCCCTGGGTCATGGGCGATCGGCTGCGTCTGTATCAAATATTCGGCAACCTGATCGGCAATGCAATCAAGTTTCGCTCTCCCGAGCGACCGTGCCGGGTGCAGGTGCGGCTTGAGCCGTCGCGCCATGAAAGGGCGGTCACTATCACCGTTGCCGACAACGGCCTAGGCATTCCCGCGGACAAACGTGAGGATATCTTCCGGCCCTTCCATCGTCTGCACGGACATCACATAGAGGGCTCCGGCATAGGTCTCGCGTGCGTACGCAAACTACTTGAGCGCTGTGGCGGGTCCATCGCCGTTGAAAGCAGTGAGGGGCAAGGGAGCATTTTTCGTGTTACCGTGGAGCGGGCGGACACGCCCCGTCATAGCCCCGGTGAGCCTCAATCGGAGCTGCCATCGCCATGACTGCTCCGCGACCAAATCAAAAGATTCTGATAGTCGATGACGACCAGGCTCACTGCACCCTCACGCGCCGCGCCCTCAAAGATACTATTTTGTCGATGGAGCTTATTGAGGCTCATTCGTGCGACGAGGCCTTTGAAATTCTTAAGCATGCCTCCGCAGATCTCAGACTCGTCATCCTAGACTTGCGGCTGGGAAGTTGCAGTGGGCTCGAAGTACTCGCAAGAATTCGATCCCAATACGACCACTCAGCTCTTCCAGTGGTGGTCGTATCCACCTCAAGTGTGGAGACAGACTTTCTGGACAGCTATCGCGCCGGAGCCAATAGTTTTGTCGTAAAGGACACCGACCCTGTGGGCTTCCGAAACTGTCTGCGCAAAGCCGTAAAATTTTTCCTGCGGTAGATTGAGATTATTAGGCGCCGGTTCCATAAAACGTTGTTTCTTCAGTTGCGCTTTAGGAGAAGCTCGTACATCCCGATTATTCCTAATAGGAGACTAAGAGGCCGCTCGAAGAAAGCATAGCCTGTGGCTGTTTTCTGTGTTCTGTTTCCAGGTCATTGCTCCGGGAAGGGAATCGTAGCGGCTGATCAAATCACATATGGGCGTCATCCTCGGACTACTTGGTGTTCTTACTTGCGTTCTGGTCGGGTTTGTCGGCCCCGGCGGTCCTGTCCCCATTCTATTCCAGCCGTTTGAGTACATCGTTATCGGAGGAGCGGGGTTCTTCTCGATGGTGATGGGCGCGCCCGGCTGGATGCTCAAGCAGCTTCCCTCGCATGTGATGGCAGCCATTAAGGGCAGCGGAGTTGATAAGCCGCTCTTCATGGATCTCCTCGGCCTCATGGCAAGTATTTTCGATACCATGCGCAAAGAAGGTGTGCTGGGTATCGAAGGCGACTTATCCAATCCCCATGAGAGCGCCCGGTTTAACAAATATCCCAAGGCATCCCACGACCATCATCTCATGGAAACTCTCACCGGAGCTCTGCGCCTCTTCGTAGACGGTGTGGTCAACGCCTTCGATCTGGAACGTTTGCTCGATACGGAAATTGAAACCCATCACGAAGAAGCACTCTTGTATCCTACCATGGTTACCAAAACAGCTGACTCTTTTCCAGCAGTTGGTATCGTTGCCGCCGTGCTCGGTATTATTATCACCATGCAACATCTCGACGGACCTCCGCAGGAAATCGGACACCACGTCGCGGCTGCTCTCGTTGGAACCATGCTTGGTATTTTCCTTTCCTACTGCGTCGTTGGTCCAGTCGGAACCAAAATGGAATCAGTGGTGCGTGATCATACGTCCGTACTCAAATGTGTCCAGGCCGGTCTCGTATCGTTCGCCGGTGGAGCTCCTCCTCAGGTAGCGCTTGAATTTGCGCGAAAGACCATACCTTCCATCATGCGGCCGACATCCGAAGAGCTTGAAGAGCTCATGAAGGAAGCCAAAAAATAGGCTGAGCCATGGCTGACGAAAAGCCTATCATCGTTATTAAAAAGAAAGGCGGGCACGGTGGTCATCACGGCGGCGCCTGGAAAGTGGCCTATGCCGACTTTGTAACCGCCATGATGGCGTTCTTCATGGTCATGTGGCTTATCAACAGCGCTGAAACAGTGACTAAGAAAAATATAGCCTCTTACTTTCGGCGCCCCGGTTTATTTGAAGAAGGTTCGGGAACTCCTTTGCTCCTTGGCCAGGCCGGTATTCTTCTTGATGGCGGCAGCCCCGACAATTTTAGCAATAAGCGCAATATGTCCGGAGAACTACAGGCCCCCGAAAAGAAAAGGGCCGGCGCAGAGGAGGATCCTGCAGAAAGGATTTTTGAATCGCCATCCGGAGAGAAAGCAAAGGGCGTGATGAAGGGGGAAGACGAAACTTTTGGATTTTTGGAGAAGGAGGACAAACGGCAGCGGGTCAAATTTAGGAACAAGGATAGAGATGAACAGCTGGAAGCGCTTACCCGCCAAATGGAAAAGAAAATTCAAGGTATTGCCGGCCTCAAAAATCTCCTCGGTATCGTTGATGTCAAATTAGAGGCAGACGGAATAAATATAGAAGTCATTGATACGGAAAATAGCTCGATGTTTTCATCAGGAAGCGCCCGCATATTGCCCGAGGCGGAGGCGGCGTTTACCAAGATCGGCGATCTGATAAAGGCCCTTCCGTATCAGGTCGACATAGTCGGTCACACTGATGCTAAGCCGTTCTCCTCCCGCAACCTCGGCTACTCGAACTGGGAACTCTCCTCCGATCGCGCTAATGCCGCTCGACGATTGCTGGAGAAAATCGGCATCAGCCCCGATCGCTTTACCAGCGTGCTGGGCAAAGCAGATAGAGAGCCGCGCATCAAGGATGACCCGCTGAATGCCGCCAATAGGCGCATAACGCTTAAACTCAAGATTCCACCCGACGCTGAACTTCCTCAGGACCAGCTTCCCGAGGAACTCAACCAGTTAAATTTTGATGAGGACGAAAACGACAAGGTACACGCGCTCACTCCAAAGGAAATTCTTGAAATGAAGCGCGACGAGCCGAAGACTATAGAGCTTCCCAACGAGCCCTCTCCGCCTCAGAATCCTACCTTCATTGAAAAGGACAAGATATTTGGGGATACACCCGTGATTGGCCCACCGCAATTTTTTTGGAAGGGTCCCTAGGAGTGTGACCCTGAAATGGGGTAACACTCCTAGCGCAAGCCAGGGATGGCATGCGCAGCCGCTGATGCGACGCGAAGATTCGCGCTGGTCGCGCGCGAATCGAAGCTTGGAGCATACGACGAAATGCCAGGAAGGCATTTCGGAGTCAGACACCTAGAAGTGGTTTCATAAATGCCTTCCCGGCGAGGACGAAGAAGTCCCTTAAATTCCCTTCGCTACACGCTGGTGGTATTTATGAAGCCTCTTCCAGACGGTTATCACTGCCACGGAGGCCTTTCGATCCACTTCAAGATCCACTAGACTACTACGTGGTAAAATCTGGCTTAGCCAGGACTTCTCACCACAGAATAAGAAGTCTGGGCTAATACACTTTGGCGCTTCGCGCGGGAGACAAAAACTATGGGTTCGGTCATGATGCTTGTTGTTATAGCCGTTGTCGTCATCGGTTTCTTGGTACTCGTCTACAACGGGTTAGTAGCAAAGCGTGTAGCCTGCGAGAACGGCTGGTCTCAAATTGACGTTCAACTCAAACGGCGGCACGATTTGATACCAAACCTGGTAGAAACGGTGAAGGGTTATGCTTCACACGAAAAAGATACCCTCGAGCGAGTCATCCAAGCGCGAAATAGCGCTATCAGCGCCTCAAGTGCCCACGATATTGCTGGCCAAGCGCAGGCTGAGAATGTTATTTCCGGAGCCCTGCGGCAAATTTTTGCCCTTTCAGAGAACTACCCCGATTTAAAGGCCAATCAAAATTTCATGCAGCTGAACGAGGAGTTGGTATCAACGGAGAACAAGATCAGTTTTGCCCGCCAGCACTATAATGATGCTGTGATGGTATATAGCACTGCGCTTGAACAGCTCCCGGGCAACCTCGTCAAGGGCTTCGGTAATTTCCCTAAAATGCCCTATTTTGAGCTCAGCGCCGAGGAGTCAAAGGTGGTTCAAACTGCTCCAAAAGTCTCATTTTCCTGAGGCAGGAAGCGAAGCGGATGAGAGCCTGGGCAGGAATTGGCTGTTTGCTGGCTGGTCTTGCCGTCGCCATGGGGGCCTTTGGAGCCCATGGGCTGCGCGGAGTGCTGGTTCCGGAAATGATGGCGGTTTATGAAAAGTCCGTTTTCTACCATTTTATCCATGCTTTTGCGGTCCTTTTTACCGCTCTCGCGGCTAACCATATGAACATCGCGCCTCGGGTTGGGTTTCTTGTATGTCGGGGATTTGGCCTTGGAATACTGCTTTTTTGCGGGTCTCTGTACGCCCTCGCCATTACCGGCATCGGATGGCTCGGCGCCATTACTCCCTTTGGAGGCATGCTGTGGCTGCTCTGTTGGTTCTGCCTGGGCATGTCTCTGCTAAGAAATAATAGCCGGTAGGGCCATAAAATCATTACGAAATGCTAACGGTAAGGCTTTCCTGCCTGCTACTCTTTAAAAAATTACTAAATAATACTAGAAGATTAGGTCTAAGGTTGTTAACGAATATACTCGCCACCAATGAATTTGCCTGGTTCGTGCGGCCTCTGCAGCGCCAAGTAGAGTTCAGGGAAAGGGCCTAATCGGCCCTTGCGGCTTGTGCGGCGAGTATTTGTTGTCCCTCCGGGGGTATACTTGCGGCCAATCAAAATGCCAGCATTTTGATTGGCCGCAAGTATAAATGAGCACATTACTCTCTCGTAGCTCATAACCTTGTTAAGGCCCTTTTTGTTCTTTCTTTCTCCTAAATGAGCAGATGACATTCTTGTCTTTGGCCGGCTGATGCCGGGAGCTCCCCATATTTACCCCGGCAGCTCTGGCCAAAGAAAGGAACTCAACAGGTTGGAGGCGCGGCGCTTCCTTTGGGTTTTTTCGTTTGGTCAGTGCGTGAGCCGCACTGTGGCTCATTGGCTTGGAGGAAGGTATGTCCACATCTTCATCGTTCGGCGACACTTGGCGGGCATTTCTCGACTCACCCGCCGGACAGGGGCCGTTCACTACGGCCATGGGCAAGCTGCTTGTGCCCCCCTATGCCAGTCAGGTCGAGCAAGGTCTGTTGACCTGCGAGGTCTTCAAGGGTGTTCAAATCGGCGACGTGCGCGACGTCCTGCTCGGGGCGTCAATGCTCGCTCTGTTGTACAAGCTCGTGACGGGGAAGGCGCTTTCAGTCATCCTCCCAAATGGGCAATCACTGTCGCTGGATCAGGCTCCTGCATTCAGGCCGGAGCGAGACTTCTTCAGATACATGCGGGCATGCGCCCAACTCGGTGCAGGTACTGCCAGGGTAGTCCGAAGATTCGGCATGGCTCTCAGCGATGACGGCTACGCAAGCTTGGTGCAAGTTCCTGCTGAGAGAGGTATCCGTGAATACGATCTGGCAACAAACCTGCTGGGCGTGGGACCTGGGATCAAGCCGCCCTCGGTTATTGCCGGTGGTCTTGTTGTCATGTCGACCATCCTAGGTACCGGGTTGCAGCCCAAAGTTGGAGGGCAGTCCCCCTTCGAGGCTGTAGTCAATTTTGTTCGGACCCCCCAGCTAGCAGGCGCCGCCACCTAGTCGACCACCAAGCGCGCGGTTCCTCCCAAAGGGTTCTGAGTTCCTTTCGGAGGCCGCGCTAAGGATTTCCCGCCACCGGAGTACGGGAGCATCGTCTTCGCTCCACCCCCCTCCCAATGCCTTATACAACTGAACAATGGAGGTAACGTAATTTTGCAAGTTGAGTGATGCTCCCAATTCTGCTTGAAACAGCGACCTCTCAATATCAAGCACTTCCAGATAGGAGGTCACCCCCTCATCATAACGCGCCCGCGAGAGCATGGCTGCGTTTCTGGCGGCGTTCACCTGGTACAGGCGGTGCTCATGCTCTTCGCGGTAAGTGCGAATGGCGACAAGACTGTCTTCCACCTCCTGCACGGCACGCTGGACGCTCTTTTCATAACTTACATATGCCTGCTTCGCGCGCGCCTCAGCCGCATCAACCGCCGAAGCCGTTTTACCAAAATCTATCAGCGGCCCCATCAAGTCACCGCCAATGCTCCAGGTGTAGGCCCGCCCCGAGAACAAGTCGGAGGAATCCAAACTTTGCAACCCTATCGACCCAAGAATATTAAACGAAGGCAACTGATTGGCGGTGGCAACTCCTACCAGAGCCACTTCCGCTTTGACCTGTTCTTCCGCAGCCAAAAGGTCCGGACGGCGTTCGAGGAGGACCGCTGGATACGAGGATGGGAGGTCTCTGATAACGCCCTGTTGCTGCAAGCCTATCCCGCGGGTAATGGTGTAAGGGAAGCGGCCAAGCAAAACAGAAAGTGCATTCTGTGTCTGTTTGAGCTGTCGCTCCAGTATGGAAGCGGCTATTGCGGCATCGGCCTCTTCAATCTGGGCCTGATTCAAATCCAACTCCGGCACCACGCCCTTTTCAAAGCGAGCGCGAATGATTTCGGTCGCCCCGCGCCGATTCTCATACGTTTCGCGTGATATCTTAAGGCGGTCATCAAGCCCCAATAGTTGGAAATAGGCGGCGGCCACATCAGAGACAAGCTGAATGGTAATGGCGCGGCGGGCGTATTCGGTATTCAAGAGCTGGGCGCGCTGAGCTGCGGTGGCATTTCTGAGTTTTCCCCAAATATCCAGCTCAAAAGATAAGTTGCTCAGCAAGCCAAAACTGTTGATCGGATTGGCGACAAAGGTAAGCGCCTCATCGCTCGGGTTGGTGCGGCTTGCCTGGCCGGATCCGCTTATTTGAGGAAATTGATCAGCGCGTGTAACG
>CAZPBV010000002.1:21609-28472 GCA_964584675.1 uncultured Bdellovibrionales bacterium | reverse complement strand
CCATGAACTCTACTTGACCCTGCGGTGGCCGTACAAATTAGCCCTTCTAAAGAGCAAATCGCGTAGTCTCCAATTCACTCGCCATCAGATGAAAGGTGCGCGAGGCTAACAACTTGGCAGCAGCAGCTGACGGTGGACCGCCCTCCTTCTCCGCCCCCATAAATCGATACTGTTTGATAAGCTCCGCTAAGGATGGGCGAGTTGTGTAACCAACCTTATACTGCAACTCTTGGAGTCCTCCTTCCACCTCGCGAGCGTACTCCCCCAAAGGAGCGGTCGCCCCGAAAGCGATTATCATTTCCAGTGATTTTTGAACCCGAGCAATCGATTGAGAAACTGCCGGATCAAGCTGGGAGGATGCCTTTTCGTAAGACTGGCCATAACGCTGGCGGGCAAGCGATACCACCTCATCTAACGATTTGGTCTCACCACGTGGTTGACAGGCAGCCAAAAAAAGCAGCCCAAAAAGGATAAAACTCACCTGCCGTATTCGCATAGACGCCCCCCTACATTGCTTGGTAAAGTCTAATATTACTTGCCAAAAAGTGGCAATATGCCCTCACTCTCTTTGTTCTCAATTTTTCTTCGATATCAACTCAACGACCGGTATGACGAGGTGAGAAAGGCAGGCTAGGTTAGCTCAAGACAAACGAGCTCCCCATGTTGATTTTCAGGGAGATTTTCAGGAAATATCAATTCAAACGTTGTCCCCTTTCCAGGCTGGCTGGTTACCTCTATGCGGCCACCGTGGGCCGCGACAATGCTCTTAACTATAAACAGACCCAAACCCGATCCGGGTATTTGCGAGTGTTTGTCCAGCCGACTAAAGCGTTCAAATATGCGCTGCACTTCGGAAGGCTCAATCCCCGAGCCCGTGTCCGTAACGGCAATATGCAGTTCCCCGTCGAGTTTACTGACATGTACTCCTATAGCACCTCCCTTGGGGGTAAATTTTATGGCGTTATTGAGAAGATTCGTAACAACCCGGGAAAGCCCCAGCGCATCAAGTTTCCATTCAATCCCTTGCTCGGGGCAGTCCAGTGTTACACGTTGTCTCTTCGCAAGAGACATTGACTCAAAGCTCTCAACCACCTGACGAACGGTATCTCCAACAGGATGCAAGGTGGGCTTCAGAAGCAATGTCCCCTCCTGAATACGGCGTGCACTGAGGAATTCATCTATTAAATGAATAGCTCCTTGCGCGGCCGAGGCGACCCTCAGCACAAGCTGACCGGCCTTACTGTCCGGCTCAACCAATGGAGTCAAAAGTTCCGTCGAAAGAAAAATGGCTCCGAGAGGTCCTTTGAGATCATGGGTCGTTGTGGAGATAAGGTCCCGCTGGAATCGCTCCCGGCGTTGCTGCTCAGTTCTATCCCGCACCCAAATGACACCTTCACGGCAGGATTCAACGAGATCAGCCACTGAAGCGCTGCTGGTAAAATCAACTATAGAAAGACTCAATTCAAATGTGCGACTACCCTCTTCATTAAAAGCTACCTGGGTATTCCAAACTGCCCCGCTTGCAAGGGAACGAAATTTCTCAATCAGCGTTTCAAGCAACCGCTCCGCATGCACCACCGGACTGGCAAAGAGCTTATTCAGCAAATCAGCTTGCCCCCCGCACATGTTAATGAATTCGCGAAAAGCGCTATTGCTATAGACAAGAGTCTGATCGTCTCGGTAAATGCCGATTCCGTCTATTCCATTCTCAACCGCAGTACGCAACATTTGCATTTCACGCAACATGCGCGCTCGTTCAGCTTCAATCAGGAGGGCAGCCTGAACGCGAGAGATTGAGAGCCCTAAGATTTCCTTAAAATTCGGACCAAAGTCCTTCACCATAAAATCACGCGCGCCAAGTTTCATAGCGTCCACAGCGAATTCAAGTGAAGTCGATGAGGTCAAAACAATGATGGGGATCGATGGTCGAAGCGCTCGCAGTTCCTTTACTGTCTGAGCTCCCCCGGCATCGGGCACATGTAGGTCTGTAACAATGAGCTGCGGCTCGGCTTCAACCATCTTGCGTCGGGCATCACGAAGACAGGCCACATGCACCACTTCCTCACAGTAGTCTCGGAGAAAGCGGCGAATAAGATGGGCATGGGATGGGTCGTCTTCAACCAGGAGCACCCGGCCAAAGCTTTTCAATGAATCTGACGAGAGGTCCCCTTGAATTTTCATGTAGTTAATGGTAATTACCCACCTTCATCAGTTACTTATGAGACAAGCTTAGAAGGAAGTACTCTCCATGGCAAACCACAAATCAGCTATCAAACGGCATCGCCAAAGCCTCAAGCGGCGGGGACGTAATCGGGATACCCGCCTCAATGCTCGCACCGCATTGAAACAGACGCGTGTAGCCTTTGCCGAGGGCGACATGGATAAGGCGAAAAAATTGCTTCTTGAGGCTGAGCGCATTCTCGCTAAAGCAGCTCAAAAAAGAGTGCTAAAGAAAGGAACGGCCGCGCGATACATTAGCCGGTTGGCAAAACAAATAAGCAACTCCCATAAAAAAGGTGCTAGTGCCGGAACAACAGCACAGGCGAAGCCATCCAAGAAAGGCAAAACATCATCATCCAAGAAGGCAGCTTAGCCAGAGCAAGGATGCGGCTTGAGCTTTTGGCAACTGAACTCCTAAAAATTGAACTCCTGACGGTTCTGTGTCTATAAGAGCCTAAAAGTCTGCTGCCACCGAACTGTCGTAAACAATCTTTGCGGCTTGCTCTGCTAAAGAATTAAAGGCTCCGCGCTCCTGGCCGCGGGCAACTTCGCGCGTACCGCTGGACTGCAGCGCCGCAATATCAGATCCCGCTAACGAGCCGGATGCAAAATCAGACGAGGAAGTCACCACCACACTACTACTGAGCCCATATGTGGTGCGAACTTCTATGGAGTCATTCTTCCAAAGCAAAGGGCCAGTAACACGCTTCAGCTCTGCCGCCATGGTCATGGTGGTATCAAGTTGAAGTGCGAGATCGGTATTTGACGTAACAGTGCCAGTAGCCCGCTTCACTTTCAGAATGCGAGTCTTTAGAACGGCATCGGCCTCTCGCAAGTCATCGACAACCGTCACCACTCCGTAGCGCTCAAACTGATCTCGCATTGCTTCGGTCACCAACGTAGTGAGGCCGGATTGGGTAGAACTATTCTCGGTCAATGGAATGTACACTCGCTTGACGTCAGGCGGTAGTATTGAGCCACTCCCCTCAAACTGATACCCGCAGCCCCCCAGCAAACATATCAACCAAAAACAAATTCCAATTCGTGTTAGTCTCATATAATACCTTTCCGGCTTTCAGCCCTTCCGAGGAAAAAGGAACCGCTGCATCGGATGGTCCATTCGCTCATATGCCAATATTCCCTTCCCCTTTCGCTTATGATCCCTTAATCGTGCGGCCACCTCGCCCTTCATGGCAAGAGCTTTCTCCACTAATTTCGAGTGTAACTCGGAGAATTCCTGTAACAAACCTTGAAATTCGTTATCAAAATTGGATAGTCCAAAAACTTCTGCCTGTTGCGGGGTAGCCCACAAATCGGCATCCAAGGACTCTACGTACGTCTCAATCTTGGAAATAAGCTCCTCTTCGTCTGTCCCCTCAAGCGACAAAATCTCCTGGGCCATAGAAACAAGCCTCTGTAACGCCTGTTTCATGTCGGACATCACTTTCTAGAGACCCAAAACGTTGAAGCCGCAATCAACGTACGTGATCTCTCCTGTAATGCCCGAACTCATCGAGCTCAGGTAAAATAAGGCGGATTGAGCGACATCCTCCAAACTCACGTTACGCTTTAAAGGTGCCCTATCAGCAAATGCAGACAACAGGTCCTTAAAATGGGGAATTCCAGACGCTGCCAGAGTCTTGATTGGCCCGGCTGAGATTGCATTGACCCGAATATTTGACGAACCCAAATCAGCCGCCAAATACCGCACCGAAGACTCCAGGGCCGCTTTTGCAACACCCATCACATTATAATTCTGCACCACTCGCTCCGATCCAAGATAGGTCATGGTCAAAATAGAGCCGCCTTTCTCACGCATCAAACTTTCCGCTCGACCACTCAATGCAATGAGACTATAAGCGGAGACATCGAGGGCCAATCGAAATCCCGACCGAGTAATTTGAGAAAATCTGTTCTGTAAGTCCTCACGCTCCGCATATGCTACCGCGTGCACGACCCCATCAAGACTTCCCCAACGAGATTGAATCTCCCCAAACGCAGAGTCGATTTCGGCATCAGACTGAACATCAAGCCGAAGAACTGTTTCACAACCCAAGCTTTCCGCGAGCGGCCGCACGCGCTTTTCTATCGCCTCATTCATGTAGGTGAGCGCAATCTGGGCTCCACAGGCATGAAGCGCCTGGGTGATTGACCAGGCGATGCTTCTCTCGTTCGCCACGCCAACTACAAGGTATTTCTTGCCAGAAAGATCTAATGCTGACACATGCCCTCCAAGATAAACTTTCCGACCAAAAGACAACAGAGAAAGGAGCCTCCTCCTCCCTTAGCCCAGACCTCTCACCACCTGGTGAGAGGTTCGCTGGCTAGGCAGAGGCTTCAACCGCCGCTGACTCAGACTTCTCTGTCTTCGAGCGACGCACGGCTTTTTTCCTTGAAGCCGACTTTTGAGCCTCCTCCACCAGTGAGATCACAGCCATCGGGGCCGCATCCCCATGACGATAGCGGCTACGAACTACTCGAGTATAGCCGCCAGGTCTGGAACGGTATTTTGGGCCTATCTCGGCGAAAAGTTTATGAACTACATCCTTGTCCTGTAGATACGAATAGACCTTTCGCCTTGCCGGCAAAGTATCCTCTCGCGCAATAGTAATGAGCTGTTCGGTAACGCCTCGAAGAGCTTTGGCCTTCGCCAACGTGGTCTCAAACCGTCCATGGCGAAAAAATGAGGTGGCTAAATTTCTCAACACCGCTCGACGATGAGCAACCGAACGATTTAACTTGCGAAATGATACTCCGTGCCTCATATTCCCCTCTCCCTCACTAACTCGTCACTACAACTTTCTTACGAATACGCCACGCCCTCAGTGCTCAGGGTGCTCCTTAAGAGCGTCAAGATCTCGGCGCTGGGGGAAGCCTTCGAGCTTCATCCCTAACGAAAGCCCCATTTCACCTAAAATTTCCTTAATTTCGTTCAGCGACTTTCTTCCAAAATTTTTGGTCCTCAGCATCTCTGCTTCAGTTTTCTGAACGAGTTCCCCAATATACTTAATATCCGCATTCTCCAAACAGTTGGCACTACGCACCGACAACTCAATCTCGTCAATTCGCCGGAAAAGGTTATCATTGAGATGAGGCTTTGACTCCTCTCGCGTTGGCTCCTCTGTCTCAACGACAATCTCGTCACCAACAAACATACCCAATTGATCAATCAAGATATGGGCCGCCTCGGAAATAGCAGACCGCGGATCAATTGCTCCATTGGTCCAAATCTCCATCTGCAATTTGTCATAGTCAGTTCGCTGACCAACTCGCGCATTTGTTACTGTATGGTTAACGCGGCGAACCGGCGAAAAAATTGAGTCGATAAAAACGGTCCCCATCGGGGCCCCCTCAACTTTATTTTTTTCCGCAGGAGAATAGCCTCGCCCCACTTTGACGGTCAGATCCATCCTAAGAGTTGCGCCCTCGGAAAGGGTCGCTACGTGGGCTTCCGGATTAATAACCGTTACCGATGGGTCTCCTCCCATCATACCTGCTGTCACCACACAAGGACCGGTGGCCTCAATTCTCACATGTGCTTCATCCTTATCCTCCATCCGAAGCACCACTTCTTTCAAATTAAGCACAACCTCCGTTACGTCCTCCACAACTCCGGGGATGGACGAAAACTCGTGCATAACACCCTCAACGGCTATCGAAGTAATGGCCGATCCCTGAAGCGAAGATAACAAAATTCGACGAAGGCTGTTGCCAAGAGTCACCCCAAAACCGCGCTCGAGCGGCTCCGCAACAAACTTGCCATATCGACTATCGGGGGTTGCGCCCTCGACTTCTACTCGTTTTGGCTTAATCAAATCCCGGAGACGAATTCTTTTCATGAATCACCCTCTTATTCAAATCACCTTTTCGTTGAACAATAATATCTCGAAGCAACTAGTTACTTAACGTGAGTATAGCTCCACTATCAGCTGCTCCCTGACGTTTTGAGGCATATCCTGCCGCGTCGGGAAAGAAACCACTGTGCCTTTAGCGCCAGATTTATCCAAAGACAACCACTGCGGAATAATCCGACTTGCTGTTGAATCCATAGAAGCAACAACATTGAGATTCCTCTTCATGTCCTCCCGCACCTCAACGACATCTCCGCTTGAAACAAGGTAAGAGCAGATATTCACTTCCTTGCCATTTACCAAAATGTGGCCGTGGGTAATGAGCTGTCGAGCTTGCCGGCGAGAAATACCAAACCCTAGTCTAAAAACAATATTATCCAAGCGGCGCTCAAGAGACAAAAGTAATTGCGAACCCGTAACCCCTTTCTCCCTGGTAGCCTTTTGATAATAACCGTTGAACTGTGCCTCGAGGAGGCCATACATCCGCTTGGCCTTCTGCTTCTCGCGAAGCTGAACTTTGAAGTCAGAAAAAGACTGCCGACCACGACCGTGCTGCCCCGGCCCTCCCTCGCGTCTCTCTATGGCACACTTTGCCGTGTAACAACGCTCTCCTTTTAAAAAAAGCTTTTCGCCTTCACGACGACAAAACCGACAAACTGACCCACAATAACGCGCCATTCGACCTCCCTGCTCGATCTATTCTCTGTCCAGAATCACCAAAAACAAAAACTACACTCGCCGCCCCTTTCGCGGACGACACCCATTATGAGGTACAGGGGTAATATCTCTTAT
>CAZPBV010000002.1:0-21599 GCA_964584675.1 uncultured Bdellovibrionales bacterium | reverse complement strand
GTCACCTGCATCCCTGAAAGAGCCAATGCTCGTAGGGCGGACTCTCTCCCCGACCCAGGACCTTTTACGAGCACACTAATCGTCCGCATACCAGCCTCCCTGGCCTTACGAGCCGCAGCCTCACCAGCAACTTGCGCCGCAAACGGCGTTGACTTACGAGACCCCTTAAATCCATTGCAACCAGGAGTCGATGACGCCACCACGTTACCACTCGGATCGGTAATGGTAACTATCGTGTTATTGAAAGTGGCACGAATGTGCGCAACACCAACCGGCACATTGCGCTTAGTTTTCTTTTTCTTCGGTGTTCCCGCTTCGTTCCCTTTCTCTACCACGTCTCTATCTCCTCAGATTAATCTATTCCATTGCCCGCCACCTACGGGGCACACTCACCTACTTACGCGGAGCGATCTTTTTGCCAACTACTGGTGCTTTACGCGGCCCCTTACGCGTTCGTGAGTTTGTTCGCGTGCGCTGCCCGCGCGCGGGTAATCCCTTGCGGTGACGCATACCACGATAGCAGCCTAAATCCATCAATCGTTTAATTGAAAGCTGCACTTCCCGCCGCAAATCACCTTCCACCTTTGAGCGAGATTCGATAATGTTTCGGATACGCGCTACTTGATCTTCAGTCAAGTTATCCGTTCTGGTATCGTACTCAACTCCGGCCTCAGTTAAAATATCCTTGGACTTACTGTGTCCTATTCCGAAAATATAGGTGAGCCCCCGCACAACTCTCTTGTTTCGAGGCAAATCAACACCGGCAATGCGAGGCATAGTACTGTACTCCTTCCCCTAACTTCCAAATTTACTCAAAATATCTCTTCTAAACTTCCACAAATTTGACTGTCAGAAAATTATCCCTGACGCTGCTTGTGCTTGGGAGTTCGCGAGCATACTACACGCACAACCCCTCGACGGCGAATTACCTTACAATACCCACAAATTGGCTTTACTGACGCCCGCACCTTCATGATATACTCCAAAATTTATCTTAATGGACTCGACAGTTTACATAAAATTCATTGTTTGCTCAAGCTCTCCTGCCCACATCAGACGCCCAAAACGTTAAAAATTCGAGCCTGAACCTCCTCAACAGTTCCCAAACCGTCGATATCGTGAATATTACCAATATTCTTGTAATATTGAACAACAGGAGCTGTCTGCTCCCAAAATACGGCTAGACGCCGAGCCGCCACAGCCACATCATCATCGCTTCTCCCCGAGCCACTCTCTCCCCGTTTTCGAATCCGCTCCAGCAATATCGGCTCGGGTACTACGATATTAACAACATGGCTCAGCGGCTGGCCCGCTGACTTGAGCAAGGCCCCAAGCTGCTTTGCCTGCTCTACGGTTCGAGGGAATCCGTCCAAAAGATATCCCCTGGCACAATCCGACTCGGCGAGACGCGCTGCCATTACTTTGAGAATGATATCGTCAGGCACCAATTTCCCACCATCGAGAAATTCCTTTACCTGCAGTCCCAATTCACTGCCGGAACTAACAGCGGCTCGCATAATATCCCCCGTAGAGATATGGGGAATGGAAAGCTTACGGGTAATCAATAGCGACTGGGTACCCTTCCCGGCTCCCGGCGCTCCCAATAAGATAATACGAGGTATGCTCTGCGAACTCATCTTGCCCTAGCGCCTCAACAGCCTTGCTCGTGAATAGCCCATCGACCCCACTCCCCCGTGGGCGGACTTGGCACCCTTGCTCATAAAGGCCTCATAGTTTCGAGCCACGACATAAGATTCAATCTGAGATGCAGTATCGAGAGTGACACCAACAACAATCAGTATAGCCGTCCCCCCAAACACACTAGTAAAAGCAGGGGCGTTAAAATAACGAAAAATCAGATCCGGAAGAATACAGACAAGCGAAATATAGACAGAGCCCCAAAGGGTCAAACGATTGAGAACCGAAAATAGGTAATCAGTCGTCTGTTTTCCAGGTCTAACCGTCGGTATAAACCCACCATTTTTCTTTAAATTTTCTGAAACCTCGTCAGGGTTAAAAATAACAGCCGTGTAAAAATAGCTGAAAAGAATAATAAGAGATACAAATATGAAAGTGTAAGTCCATGTCCCGTGATGCAAGTACTGAGATAAGAACTGCAAATTCTCCGATGCGCTAAACGACGCAACAGTTAGGGGAACGACAATCAAAGCCGAAGCAAAAATAGGGGGAATCACCCCTGCCATATTCACCTTAAGGGGGAGATACTGGGTTTGAGCCTGAGTCATGTTCTTCCCAACCGACCTGCGGGGATACTGAATTGGTATGCGACGGTGAGATCTTTCGACATACACAATGGCAGCAACGGTGGCAAAAGCAGTACATAGAAGCAGCAATACAGCCATGGGCGAAATATCACCGGTTCTAGCCAGGCCGAGTGTAGAAATCATTACACTTGGCATGCGCGCGGCGATCCCGGTAAAGATTAGCATACTAACGCCATTACCAATACCTCTCTCGGTAATTTGCTCACCGAGCCACATCATGAAAGCTGTTCCAGCGCACAAGGTAACCATAGTAGAGACTCGAAAAGTCCACCCTGGCAACAAGACTAACCCTTGCCCTTCAAGTCCGTGAGCAATTGCCAATCCCTGAAGGAGGGCTAAAAGAATAGTTCCTTGCCGCGTATGCCTGGTAATCACTCGTCTGCCAGCTTCCCCCTCCTTCTTCAAAGCTTCAAGCGCAGGAATAGTGGGAGTCAGTACCTGCATGATAATGGAAACACTAATGTAGGGAGTAATGCCCAATGTAAAAATCGAAAAATTCTCGAGAGCTCCTCCAGAGAATAAATTTATGAGCCCAAAAATAGTGTTATCGCTGGATTCCATCATTCGCCGTATGGCATCGACATCGATTCCAGGGGTTGAAACAAAAACCCCCAACCGATATACGGCTAAAAAGAATATTGACCACAGAATGCGTTTTCGAAGCTCAGGAATCTTCCCTACTTCTCCTAGGCCACCCAGCATGATGCGTTTACCCGAAGTTAAATATTGTCTTTAGTTAGGCAGCAGCTTGCCCAACAATCTCCACACTTCCCCCGGCAGCCTCGATGCGAGAACGCGCTGCCTCAGAAACCGCATGCACCCTGAGCGTTAACTTTTTACTAAGAGATCCCCGCCCAAGAATTTTCACACGACAAGAAGAATCTCGGCCCTTAAGCATTCCACAGGACTTCAGAAACGCAACATCCACAACGCTTCCATCTGGGAAAGCATCAAGCGTATCAAGGTTAATAGCCGAAAACACATTCAACCCTGCGTTCTTCTTTTGGGATACAAACCCATATTTAGGCAACCGACGGTACAACGGCATCTGCCCACCCTCAAAACCAGCACGAACTTTGCCACCCGTTCGTGCAGTTTGCCCCTTACCACCACGGGTAGAGGTTTTTCCATGTCCAGAACTTTCCCCAAAGCCGACTCTCTTCCTTCTTTTCCGTGCCCCCTTGGCCGGCGCTAATCTTGATAATTCCATATATAGCTCACTCCCCGTTACTATCAGGCGACTCTTGCTCTCGTGTGCAAACTAAAACGGATGGTATCCCAGCTCGTCCAGACTAACCCCCCGAGCTGACGCTCGCTCAGCTGGATCTCGCAATTGAAGAAATGCGCTAAACAACGCGTAAACTACATTGTACGGGTTCGTCGATCCAATACATTTCGTTCGAATGTCCCGAATACCTACCGCATCAAGAATTGCTCGCACCACTGAACCGGCGATAACTCCCGTCCCTGGCGCTGCTGGCTTAAGAATTACTGTCGCCGGTCCAAACTTTCCGACAACATCATACGGAATAGTCGAGCCCTTCAGCGGGACCTGAATCAAGTTCTTGTGGGCACGTTCGGAAGCTTTGCGAATGGCATCCGGAACTTCTGCCGCCTTACCAAGCCCAAATCCAGCATGCCCGCGCCCATCACCACTTACTATGAGGGCGCTAAACCCAAAACGCCGACCTCCCTTTACTACCTTCGCGGTACGAGTAATCGCGACTGATTTATCATGTAGTTCCCCGCACGCCTCAGCACTTACGCGCTGCCTGTCCATCTGCTTTTTGAGTGTCATCTCAATCCCCTCACGCTCTAGAATTCAAACCCGCCCTCGCGCGCGCCATCCGCTAATGCCTTCACCCTTCCGTGATACAAATAGCCATTACGGTCGAACACAACACGAGAAATATTAATTGATTTTCCACGTCGAGCCAAAACAACGCCGACTGCGCGAGCAGCCAAGACACTCTTATTACTGGCAACCCTATGGGAGGCAGCGCCCTCATCCTCAGAAACAGCAGACTTGAGCTTCGCCACTTCGGCCAATACATCCGGCTGCAATGTGGACGCACTCACCAATATCTTCCCATCGCTGTCAGATATCACCTGCGCATACATATGCTTGCTGCTTCGAAAGACGCTTAGCCGCACACGATCGCCAGCCCCAACAATCTTCTTACGAATACGCATCTTTTTTCTTTCGCGAGTAGTCCAATGAACTTTCTTACTCTCAATAGCCATAACTGACTCCCAACTAAATTCCCCAATGCCCTATTTTTTACCCGTTTTTCCAGCCTTGCGACGAACTTTCTCGTCGCTGTATTTAATTCCTTTACCCAAATAAGGCTCGGGCGGCTGCACCTTACGAATCTTGGCGGCAAAGGTGCCCAAAAGCTCCTTGTCACAAGATTCCAAATCAATAGTATTTTTCCCAATGGTACATTTAATAGCCTTGGGAATTTCAAAGCTCACATCATGAGAAAACCCAACCGATAATGTAAGCTTTTGGCCTTGAGCTTTGGCATTAAAACCCACACCAAATAACTCAAGGGATCTCTTCCAACCTTTGGTAACTCCTACCAACATATTATTCAGGTGGGCCCGTGTCGTGCCCCAATCCGCTCGCATCTGAGCAGACTGCCTATTCGAATCCTTCTCTGAGGGAACAATAGTAAGAGCACTTCCATCCATGGATACATGAATACCTTGGCGAGGGCGATATTCTAACTTTCCCATCGGTCCTTCGACGAGCACTACTCCGTCCTTAAGAGAGGCTTTTCCTCCTTGAGGAACAACAATAGGCAGTTTTCCAATTCTTGACATAGTTCAAACTCCCTGACACCGCACCTGCGATAGCGTCACGATAATCTCACTCTTCTTCAAAGCACCGCGTCTTAAGCAACGATACCGATAACCTCGCCCCCGATTTTACGCCTACGCGCCTCCCGATCCGACATCACTCCCTGGGAAGTGGAAAGGATCGCAGTTCCAAGCCCACAATCAACCTTTGGCAAGTTTGCACTTCGCTGGTATACCCGACGGCCTGACGTGCTCACCCTTTCAAGCCTCTTAATGAGTGGCTCCCCCGGGGCAAGATACTTCAAATGAACCATAAGGCAAGGCTGAGCACCCCCTTCATCGGTACGCTCATCAAAGTGCTCAATAAATCCTTCATTCTTCAACACTTCCAGGATGCGACGAGCCATCTTGGTACACACAACACGCACATTGTGGTGCCCCGCTCGTTGGGCATTACGAATTCGAGTCATGAGGTCGGAAACTGGATCAGTAATCATAGCAACACCCTTACCAACTGGCCTTAACTACACCGGGGATAAGCCCACGATGAGCAAAACCACGGAAACAAATGCGACACAACTTAAACTTGCGATACACCGAACGAGAGCGACCGCATACTTGACATCGCGTATATGCACGCACCTTAAACTTCGGCTTCTTGAGGGCTTTCAATTTGAGACATTTCTTGGTCACGTATAACTCTCCTTGCCTAAAATCACGTTAGTTGCGAAAGGGCATTCCTAACTGTTGTAAAAGCGCCCTACCTTCCTCATCGCTGGATGCTGTCGTTACAAAAGTAATATCCATCCCTCTAACCTTATCGAGTTTATCAATATTTACTTCAGGAAAGACAATTTGCTCCTTGATGCCCATGGTGTAATTACCACGCCCATCAAATCCACGCGGCGGGATGCCACGAAAATCTCTCACCCGCGGCAAAGCTACCGAAATAAGCCTGTCCAAAAACTCATACATACGTCGATTTCTGAGCGTCACCATACAGCCAATAGGCAGGTTTTCTCGCAGCTTAAAGCTAGAAATACTCTTTTTGGACCGACGCACAGCAGGCTTTTGGCCACCGATTTGTGTCATCGCATACACCGCAAAGTCCATGGCCTTGCTGTTTGCAGTTACCTCTCCAACACCATTATTCAGCACAATCTTAAGCAGCCTCGGGACCTGCATCGGCGATGAATAATTAAACCGCTCCATAAGCGCTGGAACAACTTCTTTCCTATATCTCTCTTGAACTCGACTCATAGCACCACCCTCTATGCATCAACAATCTGCACAAACTCACGAGTGCTCGGATCTACGTATCCTCGCACTTTCTTTTTATCCTTAGAATCTGCCCCTAAAACCCGATTACAGAGTCTCACCGGCTGTTTCAGCTTCTCAACATAGTACATCAGCCGAGATACATGAATGGGGGCCTCCTTTTGAATTCGCCCAGCTGTAGTGCCTGGACCCTTGGCTCTTTGATGGCGAACCACCAAATTGAGCCCTTCAACAATAGCACGATTCTTGTCTCGACCAACAAAGCGCAGGATCTTGCCGACCTTCCCCTTCAAAGGGCGCTTTGTCTTATTGCCTCCGGCAATAACCATCACCACATCCCCTCGCCGGAGCGATGTCATGCTCATTTTTGTTTCAGCGCGCTTCATACTCTTCTCTCCACACCATCAACTGCTATAGGACCTCTGGGGCCAGAGAAATAATTTTCATGAATTTCTTTCCCCGAAGCTCCCTGGCAACCGGACCAAAAATACGGGTGCCGATTGGCTCGCGGTTACCATCAATCAGCACCGCGCTGTTATCATCAAAACGAATTAACGAACCGTCGTCCCGCTTCACTTCCTTGCTCGTCCGAACGATAACCGCCTTTTGTATGGATCCCTTGGCAATTTTTGAATTAGGAATGGCTTCTCGCACCGCTACGACAATTACATCCCCTATCGTCGCATAACGGCGCCGGGTTCCCCCTAAAACTTTAACGCAAACAACCCGCTTAGCTCCCGAATTGTCAGCAACATCAAGAATCGATTTGAGCTGAATCATAGCATTCTACTCCCGCTTACTACTCTGCCCGTTTCAAAATTGCAGAAACCTTCCACCTTTTGGTGCGACTCATCGGCCGGGTTTCAACGATTTGGACCTCATCGCCAAGAGCACATTCGTTGAGAGCGTCATGGGCAACACACTTTGATGTCTTTCGCATGTACTTGCCGTACGCCCGATGCTTAACAGAACGGGTAATCGCCACGACTACCGTCTTGTCCATCTTATTGCTAACAACCACGCCTTCACGAGACTTAATAAGCCCTCTACCCGACGTGTGAGCAGTCTTTTGACGACGCCCAATAGCGTCACCGAGCTTTCTCGATTCCCTATCCGTTTCTGTTCGTGCCATATTCTATTACCCTCAACCGCTCCCTCTGCGGACTCTCTACATTGACGCTGCTTTCGATCGACGACTATCATTCAATCGGGTCAGCACCCGCGCCAAATTTCGGCGAACCTGAAGCAAATGATGAGAATGCTCTAGTTGCCCCGACGCCGCTCGAAAACGAAGCTTCATATGCTCCTCCGCCAAGTCACGAGCCTTTGACTTCAGCGCATCATCCGACAAACCCTTCAGTTCCTTCAAAAATTCCTGCCTTTTCATACTATCCCCTCACTTACATGAGCGTATCAACACGTTTCACCAACTTGACCTTAATCGGCAATTTCGAAGCCGCCCGCGAGAGCGCCTCCATTGCAGTCTTTTCAGGAACACCAGTGAGCTCGAATAAAATTCGACCACTTCGCACAACCGCAACCCACTCTTCTGGAGATCCCTTTCCGGAACCCATTCTGGTTTCAGCGGGTTTCTTGGTTAACGGTTTATCTGGAAATACCTTTATCCAAAGCTTCCCACCACGTTTAATATACCGGCTAATTGCAATACGCCCCGCCTCAATCTGACGATTCGTGATCCAACCAGGTTCTGTCGCGCGAAGACCAAAATCTCCAACAGAAAGTTGGCACCCCCGAGTTTCAACGCCATGCAAGTGCCTCACTTGCTTCATCTGCCTGCGCCACTTTGTTCTCTTAGGAGATTGCATACCCTACCTCAGTTTCACCCTACCTCAGTTTCAATTGCGTCTCATTCACTCTGTTACAGCTGAATATACTCAAGCGGCATCTGCTCTCCAGCCGCAAACCGTTCGCCCTTAAATATCCAGACCTTAACTCCAATTACCCCGTAGGTAGTCATCGCCTCTGCCGTTCCATAATCCACCTCAGCTCGTAAGGTGTGAAGCGGAACTCGTCCCTCGCGGTGCCACTCCGTACGCGCAATTTCAGCTCCATTCAAACGCCCGGCGACCCAGATCTTAATCCCTTCCGCTCCCATGCGGAGAGCACGACTACCAGCCTCCTTCGTGGCTCTTCGAAAATTCACACGACGCTCAAGTTGAAAAGCCACATTCTCGGCTACTAGCTGCGCATCCATATCAGCCTTTCGAGCCTCAATAATATTGATGCTAACCTCATCTCGCCCAACGAGCGCTCGAAGCTCTCTACGCAGATCTTCAATATCTTTCCCCTTCTTGCCGATAACAAGCCCAGGCTTGGCGGAAAAAATATTGATCTTCGCGCGCTCTGCGGCACGCTCAATCTCAACTTTAGAAATTCCAGCGCTCTGCAGACGCTTTTTTACAAAGCGTCGAATCTGAATATCTTCGCCGATGTAGCGCGCATAATTCCGTGGAGCAAACCACCGAGATTGCCAGGTCTCTAAAACCCCCATGCGAAAGCCACGTGGATGAACTTTTTGACCCATTCTATTTCTCTCCTAAAACCACGGTTATGTGCGCTGATCTCTTACGAATCGGATAGGCAGAGCCTCGAGCTCTCGGCATGTAGCGCTTCATAGTACGCCCTTCATTAACCCATCCACCGGTCACCCAAAGACTATCAACATCGGCGCCCTTATGCTCCTTGGCGTTCATAATAGCGGACCGAAGTAACTTGGAAATTAGTGTTGCACCCTTTTGAGGAGTAAACTGGAGAACCTGAAGCGCCGGTTCCACTTGCTTATCCTTGACAAGGTTCAAAATAATGCGTGCCTTTCGGGGTGACATCCGAACATCCCGCAGGGTTGCGCTGGCAATAGCATTCCTGCTCTCTGCCTCCCCCTGAGGACTGCTCTTCACCTTCCTAATTTTACCTGCCATAATTACATTCCTAATTCATCGCAAATTCTTCATCTACCTTTGGCAATTTCGCCTAGCCTGGAGACGGTGCCTTCATCTCAGCTTTCGTCTTGGTGGTATGTCCCACGAAATGCCGGGTCGCAGAAAACTCCCCTAACTTATGCCCAACCATATTTTCAGTCACAAAAACCGCATTAAACTTTTTACCATTATGCACAGCAAACGTCATACCGACCATTTCCGGAACAATAGTGGAACGCCGTGACCAAGTTTTGATAACTCCCTTATGTCTGCCTTCGATGGAGCGCTGAACCCACTTCATGAGCGACTCATCTACAAAAGGTCCCTTTTTAATTGAGCGTGGCATACGTCATCCTTGTCTATAATTATGTCTTCCTACTCACTATTTGGCATTCCGACGGCGAACGATAAACTTGTCAGTCCTCTTCGAATGTCGAGTCTTATAGCCCTTGGTTGGTACTCCGGTCGGACTAACAGGATGCCTACCACCCTTTGACTTTCCTTCACCACCCCCGAGCGGATGGTCTACCGGGTTCTTTGTAACACCCCTATTATGTGGACGACGTCCAAGCCAACGGCTGCGCCCTGCCTTTCCTATCATCATATTGGAATGGTCGGGATTACTGACCTGTCCAATAGTAGCACGACAGTCCATCAATATCTTTCTCATCTCTCCCGAAGGCAAACGCACGAGCGCGTAGGCACCTTCCTTAGCAATAAGCTGCGCAGACGTCCCGGCCGAACGGACAAGTTGACCACCATAGCCAACCTTCAGCTCAATATTGTGAATATTTTCACCCGTCGGAATAAAGCGCAGAGGCAAAGTATTTCCTACTTTAATATCTATTGACGCCGCCTTGTCACCTCGTTCAGCTTGGACAGTCTGACCAACAGTGAGACCAACCGGTGCGAGCATATAAGACTTTTGCCCATCGACATAATGTACAAGGGCAATTCTGGCACTCCGATTCGGATCATACTCGATGGTAACAACCGTTCCCGGGACTCCATCCTTGACTCGGCAAAAATCAACCGCCCGATACCGTCTCTTATGCCCCCCACTTCGGTTAATATTGGTTTCCTTGCCAACATTATTGCGCCCACCAGAACGCCCTTTCCCTCGCACAAGGCTCTTCTCAGGTCTCGCCTTACTTAATTCGCTGGAGTCGGGCACAGAATAGAAACGCCGCGCCGCAGTTGTTGGTCTAAATGACTTAAGAGCCATAGCAAATTCCTCTCAAAAATTCCTCTTCTAGAGCCCCTCAACCACATCAATGGTGTGACCAGACTTGAGAGTCACATAAGCCTTCTTAATGGCAGCGCGTCGCCCGGCTGACCGAGCTGTCCGCTTGGGCTTCCCCATAAGATTGCAAGTCCGAACTTTATCGACCTCGACCTTAAATATTCGCTCAACGGCACCCTTGATATCTGCCTTACTAGCTTGAGGAGAAACACGAAAAACTACGTGTTTTCTATCGCCCCCCACTAACGAGCTCTTCTCGGTAATAACGGGAGAAAGTATGGTCGCAAAATCAGATACCGA
This sequence comes from uncultured Bdellovibrionales bacterium, assembly GCA_964584675.1. Classification (GTDB taxonomy): domain Bacteria; phylum Bdellovibrionota_C; class UBA2361; order UBA2361; family JBGSMV01; genus CAZPBV01. Next base: position 10,752 of record CAZPBV010000002.1, on the reverse strand, counting down.
TGCAGACGGATTCGCAGCCACATCTCGTTTTGCCGTTGACTTCTTGCTTTCTTTTGCTGCCACCTTCTTTGGCTTCGTTTTTGAATTTCCTGTAGCCATAATTTACCTCCCTATGCCAAGCGCTTACCTTGCGGCTCCCTTGATGACTCGCTTGTCACCAGCTCTCTTCCTTTCAACTTTTCCTGAAGAGACTCTAAAGTATTTTTGCCGCACAAAATGCAGTCGCATCTCATGAGGTCGTATGCACTAACTCTGTCAGCGGCCAGAGGATACATGCCTCTAATGTTTCTTGCCACTCGCAGGAGTCCCATCCCCCCATCCGAGGGGGTAAGAAGGGCAACCTTTTTGCCATATAAACCGAGACCCTTTAAGAGAGCAGCAAAATCCTTCGTCTTACCACCCTTCACGACAGGGTCCGACTCATCAAGAGAGTCAATTACCACAAGACGATTTTGGGCCGCCCACTCAGAAAGCACCGCAAGTAGAGCCTGCGTTCGAAGACGCTTCGCCGCCCTGTTGGAATAGCTACGCGGCTTTGGCCCATGAGCCACTCCACCACCAACCCAAATGGGCGAGGTGCTGGATCCTGCTCGTGCACGGCCAGTTCCCTTTTGTCTCCACGGCTTCTTACCACCGCCCTTCATGGCTCCTTTTGTAAGACATGAGTGAGTTCCCTGGCGACGCTCCGCAAGTTGAGACTGAACCGCCTCAAATACAACATGTGGATTCACCTTAACTCCAAATATACGAGTATCCAGGGCCACCGTACCGACTTCAGCACCCGTCTTGTTGACTACCTTGTGATTTATCCCTTCCACATGCACCTCTCTATGAGCTACTCTTTCCGAGTTCCACCATCACCTACGCCGCCGATTTCATCTCAGAAACAAATCCTTTAATGGCCTTACGAATAACAACCAAGCCACCCTCACTTCCAGGGATCCCTCCCTTTACGAAAAGCAAATTATCTTCAGCCCGAACGCCAACCACTTCAAGGTTTTGAACCGTCACTAAATTTGCCCCCATATGCCCAGGCATTCTCTTATTCTTAAAAATGTGCCCTGGAAATTTTCGACACCCAATTGCGCCAACGTGACGCCGATACTCATGGGTTCCTCGAGTTGCTGGCTGCCCTTTCATGCCATGTCTTCTCACCACGCCTTGGAACCCCTTTCCAATCGAGTACCCCGAAACATCAACCATTTCACCGTTGGTGAAAACATCAGTAACCACAATCTCTTGACCGGGGGTAGTCCAACCCAGCTTTTGGGCATCGCATCTCACTTCTCGGACATACTGAAATGCCCCCTTTTCAACCGCCGCAAAACCGCCCATGTCGGGCTTATTAACCCTTTGGGCCTTCTTGGGAACAAAGCCTAAACGCACCCCCGAATAGCCGTGCTTACTCGAATCCTTAACGTCAAGCACATAGCACGGCCCCGTTTGGATAATCGTAACAGGCACTACCTTCCCCTCACCGTCAAAAAAGTGGGTCATCCCTACCTTTTTTCCAAGGAGTCCTTCCCGATAGACTTTCTTAGAGCTCATCTAAACTCTCCTCTTCTTCAAGAACCCTCTACTGCAGCTTAATTTCCACATCGATGCCCGATGAAAGCTCAAGCTTACCCAGTTCATCAATAGTCTGCTGCGTCGGCTCCAAAATATCCAATAAGCGCTTGTGGGTGCGAATCTCAAATTGCTCGCGGGACTTCTTATCTACATGAGGCGAACGATTGACTGTAATACGCTCTATGCGAGTTGGAAGTGGTATCGGACCAGCTACACGTCCACCCGTACGACGAATTGTCTGCACTATTTCTGTCACGGCCGCATCCAGAAGCTTATGGTCATAGCCTCGTAAGCGTATGCGAATTAATTGCCCACCTATCATGTACCCTCTCCACACGAGGCAAAGGAGAAAACCGGAACGGCCCTACTCCCCTGCCACATTCTACTTCTCTGCGTGATTCAATGCCTTATTCAATTACCTCTGTAACGACACCGGAACCAACTGTTTTACCGCCTTCCCGAATAGCAAAACGAACTTGCTTTTCAAGAGCGATAGGCTGATGAAGCTCAACCTCCAGGTGAATACGATCCCCAGGCATTGCCATCTCCACTCCATCCGGCAGTTTGAGACTGCCAGTCACGTCGGTCGTCCTGAAATAAAACTGCGGCCGATACCCTGTGAAGAAAGGTTTATGGCGTCCTCCTTCTTCCTTCTTAAGAATGTAAGCCTCGGCCTTAAACTTGCGATGCGGGGTAATGGTGCCCGGCTTTGCCAGCACTTGTCCGCGCTCAACTTCATCACGCTTTAACCCTCGCAAGAGACACCCGACGTTGTCCCCAGCTTGCCCCTGGTCTAGGAGTTTTCTGAACATCTCAACTCCCGTTACCACTGTTTTTTGCGTATCGCGCAAACCAACGATTTCGATTTCTTCGCCGACTTTGACCACACCGCGCTCAATTCTTCCGGTTGCAACTGTTCCGCGCCCTTCAATCGAAAAGACGTCTTCCACCGGCATGAGGAACGGCTTGTCCGTCTCGCGGACTGGCAGCGGAATATACTCGTCAACAGTCGCAAGGAGTTTATCAATAGCGCCAATACCAATGTCGCTCTCCTCTCCTTGAAGAGCTTTCAAGGCGCTGCCACGAATAATCGGGGTTTCATCTCCAGGAAACTCATACTCATTCAAAAGATCCCGAACTTCCATCTCAACAAGATCAAGCAGCTCAGGATCATCAATGGTGTCAACTTTATTAAGAAAGACAACAATCTTAGGAACCCCTACTTGACGAGCAAGCAAGATGTGTTCTCGCGTTTGAGGCATCGGGCCATCAGCCGCACTCACCACGAGAATCGCTCCGTCCATTTGCGCAGCTCCCGTAATCATGTTCTTCACGTAGTCGGCATGCCCCGGACAATCAACGTGAGCGTAGTGGCGATTAGCAGTCTCGTACTCAACATGCGCGCTGGCAATAGTTACCGTCTTTGACTCGTCACGCACCACACCGCCCTTTGCTATATCTGCGTATGATTTCGCAGTCGCCATTTGCCGTTTCGCCTGTGTATTGACCAGCGATGCTGTCAAGGTTGTTTTTCCATGGTCAACGTGCCCAATGGTACCCACATTAACGTGCGGCTTGGTTCGTTCAAATTTTCCCTTCGACATGCCTAATCCCCTTTTTCTTTATTACGGTTCCTTAAACAAACAATTCAACAAACGACCCAGATTTCTAGACAACTCCCCTCTGGCTCTAGTTCTTTGCCAAGCTCTCCGCGATATGCGAAGGCACCGGCGCGTAGTGATGGTACTCCATGGTGAATGTTGCCCGCCCCTGAGAGCTTGACCGCAAGTCGGTCGAGTAGCCAAACATCTCAGAAAGGGGAACCTCAGCCTTGATGCTCTGAGCACCGCCACGTGGTTCCATCCCGAGAATTCGCGATCGCCGCCGATTCAAATCGCCAACGATATTGCTCACGAAATCATCTGGACAAACTACTTCCACGGACATAATCGGCTCAAGCAACTGCAATCTTGCCATGCGACACGCCTCTTTGACGCACATCGAGCCGGCAATCTTAAATGCAATTTCGCTTGAGTCAACTTCGTGAAAACTTCCAAAAAACAGGGAGACCCGAAGATCAATAACCGGATAGCCTGCCAATATCCCACCGGCAAGCGCCTCCTCTACCCCATCTTCTACAGCCGGAATGTACTCCTTAGGAATCACTCCGCCCTTAATCTCATCAACAAACTCAAACCCCGATCCAGGCTGAAGCGGCTCGACCCGCAAAAGAACATGGCCAAATTGCCCGCGTCCACCAGTCTGTTTGGCGTACTTCACCTCATGCTCAGCCTTTCCGACAATGGTTTCACGGTAGGCAACTTGAGGCTTCCCGACTGTTGTGTCGACTCCAAATTCCCGCATCAAACGTTGCTGAATAATATCCAGATGGAGCTCCCCCATTCCGGAGATAATAGTCTGCCCAGACTCTTGGTCCACGGAGACTTTGAGCGATGGATCCTCCTTCGCTAACTTCATGAGGCTAAGCCCCATCTTCTCTTCATCCACCTTAGTCTTTGGCTCAATTGCAACACTAATGACGGGATCGGGCGAATGAATAGTTTCTAATACAATCGGATGAGCCGGATCGCATAAAGTATCCCCCGTAATCGTCTCCTTGAGACCAACAGTTGCACCAATATCTCCCGGGCCGATTTCCTTGATATCCTCTCGCTTATCGGCATGAATACGCAAAATGCGCCCAACCCTCTCCTTCCGATCTCGTGTAGCATTGAGCACCGTGGTCCCAGGGGTCAAAGTTCCCGAGTAAACCCGGAAAAAGGTTAGGACACCCACATACGGATCGGTAATAATCTTAAATGCCAGGGCACAGAATGGCTCGCCAGACTCTGACTTACGAATCAACTCTTTGGGCTCTTCCCCTTTTTTCACATCAACCTCGAACCCCTTCGTGGGCGGCAAATCGAGGGGTGACGGCAGATAGTGAACCACATTATCAAGAAGCGGCTGCACTCCCTTATTCTTGAAAGCGCTTCCACAAATAATAGGAAAAAACTGCATTGATAAAGTGCCCTTGCGGATGGCCCTTCGCAGCTCGTCAACCGCGATTTCTTCCCCACCAAGATACTTCTCCATAAGCACATCATCTACTTCACATGCCGCCTCAAGGAGATGTTCTCGCGCCTTCTTTGCTTCATCCAACATGTCGTCTGGAATGTCGCTTTGCTCAAACTGCGCACCCTTTGTTTCGTCCTTGTAGAAGATGGCTCTCATCTCAACCAGGTCAACAACCCCCTTAAATGCGCTCTCAGCGCCAATCGGTAGTTGAATTGGAATCCCATTCGCTCCTAGACGGTCACGAATGGATTTCACGCAAAAAGCGAAATCCGCCCCCGTACGATCCATTTTGTTAATGAAGCAAAAGCGGGGAACCTTGAACTTATTCGCTTGACGCCAAACAGTCTCCGACTGGGGCTCAACACCGCTCACTCCGTCAAAAACCGCCACAGCTCCGTCAAGTACGCGCAAGCTTCTTTCTACCTCGATAGTGAAATCAACGTGCCCGGGAGTGTCGATGATATTGATCTGATAATCTGGGAACTGCCCTTGCGATCCTTTCCAATGACATGTGGTAGCAGCCGAGGTGATGGTAATACCCCTCTCCTGCTCAAGCTCCATGTAATCCATGGTGGCCGCACCTTCATGCACCTCGCCAATCTTGTAGTTAATGCCCGTGTAAAAAAGAATTCTCTCGGTGGTCGTGGTCTTACCGGCGTCAATATGCGCCATGATTCCAATATTACGCACCCTATGTAAGTCGATTCCCATAGCCCCTACTCAACTCTCTGATCAAACTTTCCAACCCACGCAATGAGCCAAACCTTACCACCGAAAATGAGCAAATGCCTTATTGGCCTCCGCCATGCGGTGGGTATCCTCACGCTTTTTCATCGCAATCCCCCTTCCCGCTAAAGCATCAAGAAGCTCATTAGCAATTCGCTCGCCCACAATGCGCTCAGTCCGTTGATTAGCAGCTGCGATGAGCCATCGAATTGCGAGAGACTCGGCGCGGCGTGGCTTCACTTCCGTGGGAACCTGGTAGTTAGCTCCTCCAACTCGACGGGAGCGAACTTCAACCATAGGCTTAATGTTTTTCAACGCTTTATGAAAATTCTCAACTGGATCACCGCCACTCTTTTGAGACATCACATTAAGCGCATGATACACCGCGTGCTCGGCGACACTCTTCTTCCCCGAACGCATCAAACAGTTAACTGTTCTCGTAATAACGACATCTCCGTATTTCGGATCAGGCAAAATATCTCTGGTAAAATCTCTCTTTTTTCGTGCCATCTTTCCAACCCCTTAACAGACTAATTAGGCCCTGCTTCACTAACTCCTACACACCCGCTACTATTTAGGCCTCTTAGCTCCATATTTAGAACGGCCTTGCCTACGGTCAGCAACTCCATGGGCCTCGAGCTTTCCACGAACAATATGATAACGCACACCCGGAAGGTCCTTAACCCTGCCACCACGAATGAGCACAACTGAGTGCTCTTGAAGGTTATGGCCAATCCCCGGAATGTAGCTAGTCACCTCCATTCCTGTTGTCAGTCGAACACGCGCCACCTTGCGAAGAGCCGAATTTGGCTTCTTAGGCGTCTGAGTATATACGCGAGTACATACTCCCCGCCGCTGCGGACATGACACTAACGCAGGAGACTTGCTCTTCTGCCTCTTCTGCACTCTGCGCTTTCTAACGAGCTGGTTAATTGTTGGCATAATAAACTCTCTTCTCCCAAGGCCGTAAAAACGCCCGAGAGCGCAATTCATCCCATTGCCCTACCGGTGCCCAAGTAGAACCGGGGGACTCATAAAAAAAATTGTAGCCGCGTTTCCTGGACTAGAAAGTCGCTTACCTTGCAATTTTCACCACATGAATGTTGCGAAAATCTTAAGCGAGTTCCTGCAGCACTCTTGCCAGTGACAATCACCGAGATGGTTGCTTCCCCAGGTGGAAACCTTGCATCTTCAGAGCTCCGCGAGAAAACTAGTCTCCCATACGAAGGCTCAGTGGGTCACTCAACAAGACACCGGTAAGTAACATTATCGTGTCTTTCAGTCAATATGAGGCCACCGCCTAATATTCAAGGGAAAGGTCAAAATCCCATTTACCCCCCAAATTACATACCAAAGAGGGGGTGTCCCAATACTCTCTATAGAAGCCCCGCCAAAGACTCGAGAGACGTCTGACTGATATGGACCTCTGACACCGGCCTTTCAGCTACACCAGAATCCACTTTAACCTTACGTTCCGTATACTCCGCTACCCCCGAACCAGCTGGAATAAGCCGTCCCATGATAACGTTCTCCTTAAGGCCACGAAGATGGTCGATGCGTCCAGAAACTGCTGCCTCGGTCAACACTTTAGTAGTCTCTTGGAAGCTGGCTGCAGAAATAAAGGAATCAGTCGAAAGCGAAGCTTTGGTTATACCCAATAGCAACGGCTCATAAGTGGCCGGCTTGCCACCCTCGGCAACCACCCGCTGATTCTCCTTGATGACTCTAAACTTCTCAACATGGTCACCCGGAAGATAGTGAGTATCACCTACATCTGCTATTCGGACGCGCTTCAACATCTGTCGGACAATCACTTCAATGTGCTTATCATTAATTCGCACACCCTGAAGTCGATAAATCTCTTGCACCTCATTGACTAAGTATCCCGCAAGAGCCTTAACTCCCTCGATTCTCAAGATATCATGGGGATTAACTGCTCCATCCGTGAGTGACTCTCCGGCCTTCACTCTATCACCCTTTTGAACAGCCACATGCTTGTTCTTAGAAACGAGATACTCCCGCGGTTCTCCAGCGTCAGGCGTCACAATAATGCGCCGCTTACCCCGGACATCTTCGCCAAAATCAACCGCACCGTCAATTTCACTGACTTCGGCCGGGTCTTTGGGTCTGCGAGCCTCAAATAGCTCAACCACTCTGGGGAGACCGCCCGTGATATCCTTTGTTTTAGTAGTCGCACGCTCCCGCTTAGCAATGACATCGCCAGCATCAATATCGGAATTATGCTCTACTGTTATTCGAACCCCAACCGGCAGGTTGTACACCTTAGTCTCGCCGCCCTCGCCATAAACCACGATGCGTGGTCTAAAGTCGCTCGTTCGGTCCTTGGATTGCACAATTTCACGCTCGGCAAAGCCGGTACGTTCATCGGTGCGTTCTTCCATGGTATATTCGTTAATATCCTGCCACTCCACCCGACCAGGCACTTCGCTCAAAATTGGGATGGAAAATGGGTCCCATTCGGCGATAATTTCTCCCGCCTTGACCTCTGAGCCATCGACAACTCGTAATCGAGCGCCATATACAAGGGGGTGACGCTCACGCTCACGCCCGTCGTTTGGATCCACAATCAGGATTTCAGACTTTCGACTCATCACCACGGCAGTCCCATCTCTGCGTTTAGCCGTCTTGAGGTTCTCCACCTTAATTCGTCCAGCATAGCGAGTTTCAAGAGCAGTCTGCTCCGCACGTCCCGATGCCGCTCCTCCGATGTGGAAAGTTCTCATGGTGAGCTGAGTTCCGGGCTCACCAATACATTGAGCAGCAATCACACCAACCGCCTCCCCGAGGTTAACAATATGACCTCGAGCCAGATCACGGCCGTAACATCGAATGCAGACCCCACGCTCCGATTCACAGGTCAACACTGATCGAATGAGCACCGTATCAATACCGGCCGAAGTGATCGCCTCAGCGCGCTCTTCATCAATCTCCTCGTTTCTCATAACGAGAATATCGTTGGTAATGGGGTCCCGTACGTCTTCGGCCGCCACTCTTCCTAAAATACGGTTGGTAAGTGACTCAATTTCCTCGCCACCCTCAATTAATGCCGACACCGCAAGACCTTCCATAGTGCCGCAATCTTGCTCCGTCACAATGCTATCTTGGGCAACATCAACAAGACGCCGAGTTAAGTATCCCGAATTTGCGGTCTTGAGAGCAGTGTCGGCCAGTCCCTTGCGGGCACCGTGGGTCGATACGAAGTATTGCAAAACGCTTAACCCCTCCCGCAAGTTCGCCTTAATGGGCTGTTCAATAATAGATCCGTCCGGCTTCGCCATCAGCCCCCGCATTCCGGCCAATTGACGAATTTGCTGATTCGATCCTCGAGCACCCGAGTCCGCCATAATGTAAATAGGGTTGAACGAGGGGCCGCGCTTACTTTCCCCATTATCCGGATGACTAAATTGTGTCGAAGAAATTCCCTGGATCATATCGTCGGCGATTCGGTCGCCAACGTCAGACCAAATATCAATTACCTTATTGTAGCGCTCTCCGGCGGTGATGAGCCCTTCCTGATATTGACTATCAATTTCTCCCACCTTCTTGTCCGCGTCAGACAGCAGATCCACCTTTGAGTCAGGGATCGCCATATCGCTAATGCCAATAGAAATTCCTGCATGTGTTGCAAATGTATATCCAATGTCCTTCAAGCGGTCCGCCAAAATCACGGTAGCTTTATTCCCGGCCACACGGAAACATTCATCTATCAGTTGTGAAATATCCTTTTTCTTCATTACCTTATTGAAGTGCTTGAAAGGCAACACGCGAGGAGCTAAGTGCGCAAGCAACACGCGACCAACGGTAGTTTCAACCAACTGACTCTCTATACGGCACTTAATACGGGCTTGCAGGTGAATCTCTCGAGACTCCCACGCAAGCCAGACTTCATCCATAGAAGCAAAGATCTTATTCTCCCCTAGAGCAAAAGGCCGCTCACGGGTCATATAGTACAGTCCCAATACGATATCTTGAGACGGAACAATAATGGGCTTTCCGTCACGAGGACTCAAAATATTATTGGTCGACATCATCAGAACTCGAGACTCAACCTGAGCCTCGACGGAGAGCGGCACATGCACTGCCATTTGATCGCCGTCAAAATCAGCGTTGAACGCAGTACAAACCAGAGGGTGAAGCTGAATTGCCTTACCCTCAATGAGAGTTGGCTCGAACGCCTGAATACCAAGCCGATGCAAGGTAGGAGCTCGATTCAAAAGCACGGGATGTTCTTTAATAACCTCATCGAGAATGTCCCAAACAACACCCTTTTCTTTCTCCACCATTTTCTTGGCACTCTTAATGGTGGTAACGTACCCCCGTTCCTCCAGCTTGTTGTAAATAAATGGCTTGAACAGTTCCAACGCCATTTTTTTGGGCAAACCACACTGATGCAAGCGAAGTTCCGGGCCAACCACGATAACGGAACGACCGGAATAGTCTACGCGCTTACCCAAAAGATTCTGGCGGAAACGCCCCCCCTTCCCCTTGAGCATGTCACTCAGGGACTTGAGTGGTCTCTTATTAGGCCCGGTTATCGTTCTCCCTCGACGCCCATTATCAAAAAGCGCATCTACAGACTCCTGCAGCATACGCTTCTCATTTCGAATAATAATATCAGGTGCCTTTAGTTCCATCAGACGCTTCAGCCGATTATTTCTATTGATTACACGACGGTAAAGGTCATTGAGATCACTCGTCGCAAATCGCCCTCCGTCCAACGGAACAAGCGGGCGTAAGTCAGGAGGGATAACCGGGATCACGGTGAGAATCATCCACTCAGGTAAATTATCACTTAATAGAAACGAAGTTAGTACTTTCAACCGTTTGGCAATCTTCTTGCGCTTAGCTTCGGAGTTTGTCTCCTTCATCTCCTGACGCAACTCAGCGCATACTTTTGATACGTCGATGCTCTTGAGCATGCCAAGAATCGTGTCGGCGCCCATCCCAGCTTCAAAGGCGTTGCCCCACTTCTCACGCGCGACTCGATACTCGCGCTCACCAAGCAACTCGCCGTATTCAAGATCGCTCTCTCCTGGGTTACTTACGATGTAGTTCTCAAAATAGAGGACCTTCTCCAGATCCCTCAGAGTGATATCAAGCGCAGTACCAATGCGGCTCGGCAGACTCTTTAAAAACCAAATATGAGCAACCGGACAAGCAAGCTCTATGTGACCCATGCGTTCGCGCCGAACCTTGGATTGAATAACCTCCACGCCGCATTTTTCACAAACCACGCCCCGATGCTTCATCCGCTTGTATCGACCACACAGACATTCGTAGTCTTTTACCGGGCCAAAGATCTTGGCACAGAACAGGCCGTCACGTTCTGGCTTGAAAGTCCGGTAATTAATGGTCTCC
>CAZPBV010000001.1:33570-39782 GCA_964584675.1 uncultured Bdellovibrionales bacterium | reverse complement strand
CGGCCAGTCCATGCCGTGGTGTAGGCGCTCGCGCCCTTGGCGTAACGCGCTGCCGTGGTGGTGAGTGACAGGATATACCAGCTCCCATCGGCTGCTAGGTTGCCGTAGTATTTGGTGGCTCCTGCCTCATCGAGGTCGCTGATTTTATACTTCGCTAGCGGGTCTTGCACCTGTGCCGTGCCCGTGCCGTCATCAAGCAACACGTGCTGAACATGCTTTCCGGTTCCAAGCTCCGTGGTTCGCACCGGGATGGCCGGATTGCTGTCGGTAATAGCGTTTGAAACAATTACGTTATCAGCCATCGCTCTCCTTCGGGCTGAGACTAATTATCCGATTATCAGCCATCGCTCTAAACTATTTCTAGGGACTCGATTAAGCCCTTTTCGTTTCTGTTAACCAAAACAGTAGTTGGCTCCGGCGGCGCTTCTTCTTCCTGCGGCATTTCTTCCGGTACCGGCTCTTCCGGTGGTGCTTCCTGCGGAGCTTCTGCCGGTGGCGGAGCCTCTTCTTTTGGCGCTTCTTTCGGAGCTTCTTCTTCCTGCTTCTTTTGCTGCATAGCCATCATTGCTTCCGGTGGAATTGGCGGAGGCGGTGGTTGTTGATGCATCATGATTAGCTGGGCAATGCTTGGTTTATCTCCAAGCTCAAAGACCGCTGGGAAATAGAAATTCTCCATCAGTATCTGAGCGAAGCTAAGTGACTTAGTTGCTAGTCTGTACATCCACATTTCGTGAGTTGCCAGGTGATCCAGAAACGCTTGCCTTACCTCCGGCGGCAGGCCCTGAACATCCGTGAACTCTCGTGACTGAATAAACTGGAAGTGAATGTTCCAGTCAATTAGGTGTGCCTGCTCCTTCGTCGGCGGTGGAACGGCGATTCCTTCGAACAGGTCTTCGTTCTCGCTCTCTGCTCTATCGGCTGCTGCGGTAGCAAATTCAAAGAAAGCTTCGGTATCTGCCACCTCAATCATGCGAAGCACCTGCTCTCTGGTAAAGAGTCCGGGCTTTGCCTCGTCATTTTTGTTCGTAGATAGCGGAGCCTGCGAAAGCGCAACTATCTGGTCGATACGACCCTGCTTTGTTTCCGCCAGTGACGACGTAAACTCGACTCTCACGTCATACGGGCCAGAAAGCTTTGCCACGTCCTGAACTTTTTGGACTTTATAGCGGTTATTCTTCCCGACTATGCGAATTAGTCGCCCGTCATCCGGTCGGTAGTAGTCTCCGGTGGTTGCCAGAGAGAGTCTGGCCAGCTTTTCGGTAAAAGCGTTCTTTTTTCTTATCTGCGACTCTTCTCTTTTTGTCTCTTGTTCTTCATAGACGTTAAGAATCGCGGCGGCGCGGGCATTTTTTATCTCCTCACCACGAGAAATCCCGAAAGTTCCTGAAAGCTGGGATATTTGCTGCATCATTCTGTCGGTAACGACAAAAACTTCCGGGCTTGTTGTGTTAAACGAAATAATTTCCGGCTTCATCGGGTATTGATACTCGACAACAAACGGACCATTCGCCATGGAGTTGATGTTGCAGCTTCCTTCCGGCACCATCAGCTTAGGATGTGCGCCTATCGCGAGGTTCCTGTAGGTTAGGTTCCAAAGTTTGTTAAACATCACAAGCGGTGGCTTGATGTCCTTAAAGAAACTTACGCCATGAGCGTTAATCGGGTCATCGTAGTCCGTGAATCTCGTTACCGGAAGCTCGCCGTGGGAGTATGGAAGGTCCCCGGCGTAGAGCAAAGTTCCTGGGATGAATCTTGCGTGGAAACCTTTGTCCAGGAATCTGTGTCTTCGATGATAAAACGTGTACTCAATAACGTATTCGCCGATACTTAGCGTCGGGCCGTAGCTTCCTTCTCTTCTTGCGTGAATGATGGCGGGTTTAAACTCCTCCATGTCCATCTGAGGATTCTCTGCCCGCACTTCGTCGATATGTTTTATCTTGCCGTAGAAAATGTAGTTAACGTCTTTCCACGCCCAAGCAGGCTCATGCCAGACAAACCATGGCAGTGGGTTTTCAAAGCGAACGTCGCCTACTCTTTTTGCGATATCAAGGTTAACGACCTCGCCGTCTGAGTCGGTAAAGCTTGCTTCTGGGACTAGTCCCTGAGCAATCAGCGCCTCGAACTCTTCGGCCTTTGGGTCCTTGTCGCCAAGAAACGGGTCCCATTCGACGAACAGAAAACTCTCGCCACAGATTTTTGCTTCCTTAAGGCAGCGCTCAACGATAGTTCTTGAGTCATTGACGTAGAACAGGTTGTCGATTACCCGCTTAGAAAACTTAGCGCCTAGTCTATCTGTGTATTCGTTGTTTTGGGGGTAGACGTTTACTTCCGGGTTGAACCTGGTGAGTCTACTTACTGACTGATGAACCAAGTCCCTTGCGTGGTTTAGAACAAACTCCTGCTTAGCGTTTAGCGGCCTTCCGTCCTGGCTTACCCTTCTGATTCTGTCATCGGAGGCGGAGGACTGGATGGCGTTGTAGAACCGCACGTTGTTGTGCTGCTCTATCGCTCTATCCATTTGCTCGTCTTCCAGGATCTCGATTGTTTTCTCTAGCCAGACAAGAATATCTCCTGGCTCTTTTTGGGCTTCTGGAAAAAACGGGGTTAGTTGCCCGCCGGTTCTTCCTTGACCCTGGAGTTTATCCCAGTGTTCTTCCAGGAGTTGTTGATAACCTCTAGCCACCTAGACAAGCTCCTTCGGGTCTTTCTGTAGTTCTTCGTCAAAATTATAAAGGTCTTTTTTTACGCCAAGCATTTCTTCGGCATCAAAGCCCGCTAGCTTCTGTAGCGCTTGTTCCATGTCCTGAAGTTTTTCCGGCGAGGATACTTGGACTGGGTGATACTTGTCGATGATTCGTTGGATGATGGTTGAGCGCTGAAGCCCCTTTGATTCCACAGTTGCCCAGAGAGCGGCAAGGAGTGTTAGATTGGTTTTTTCTTCCAAGGATTTTATTGCCGCTGTTTTTTTACCGTAGTCAAAGATTACGGCGGCGCTAATTAAAATCGAAAAAATCAGAAGAATAGTCTGCGTTATATCCATCCTCAATCATCTCCAGGAAGTCGGTTTGTTTTCTTCTCTCGCCGAGGTCTTCTATAATGGTTCTTCCCAGCGGGACATCCGGTCTAATAATAACGTCGTATTGTTTTTCGTTATAGGAGTAGTTGATTGCCTTAAACCCGTACCTGCAACAGTCGATTAAGTGATCTTCTTTTTTTGGGTAGTTCCCATGCTCGTCCGTCAAGTAGTTCTCCATCTCGTATACAGCATTTACGCACCTTGAAGCTATCCAAAAGCGATTAGTGGCAAAAGCGCCGTTTATGATACGGCAGAATTTGTCCTCGTCATCCTTTTCTTTGTAGGTTGGGGAGAAGGAGAAGTGTCTTCCCCATCTAGCCTTTACCTCGTTTGGGAAACCCGGCGCGGCGGAGTCGTAGATACGTCGCCATTTCCCGTTGGGGTAGAGGGCGAGTTCTTTCTCTTGAACGCGTGGCCATATATCGTTTACAGACAGCTTGCTTCTGTTAGTCTCGTAAATCTCATCCAGCAGGAACACCTCTGAGGTGTATGGGTTATATGCAAGAAACGCCACGGCGAAGCAGGTGGCGAATCCGGGGTCAAAGACCTGAATCCACTGGAGTTTACTTTTATCCCGGTCCACCATGCTTAGCAGCACATCGGTTGGCACGACGTGAGAATCCTGGCCATCGGTTCTAAGGTCGGAGAACACCGTTCTTTTCCCGCCGAAGAAGTATCTGGCCTCCCATTCCACTTCCCAGATATCTTGGTTGCCGTTTCGGTAGTAAGCCTCTTTTTCGTTTTGAATCCACTCCCTGCCACCCGGCAGAAACTCCGCGTTATCCCAGGTAGACCAGTGGATGAAGAACCAATCTGGGTCATTCTTTATCTGTTCTTCCAGCTTGTAGTAGAAGTTTGACTTGTTATTCGGCGGTGCGCCGCAGACTATCCAAATAGCGTCCCTGGACGCGACGTTCGGGTAGCAGTTCTGGTAAGCTCTAGGATCGTGGTCTTTTAGCTCGTCGAAGATGAACACATCACCTTCAATCCCCACCATCGACTTATAGTTATCGGCACCCTGAACCTTGATGAAGCTGCCGTTTCCGAACACGGCTCTTGCTTCTTGTTCCTTAAACCTAACCGGCCATTCTTTTGGGATAAAATTCCTAAGCCGGTTGTTAGCCCAAACAATTTCTTTTTGTAGGTTATACTGCGGGCCAATGATGTAGCACGCCATGTTGTCGAAACAACCGGCCATCCTGACTAGAGGGTAAAGCAGGGTCTGGGTTCCCCCGCCTTTCCGGCCTTTCCTGATGAATATTCTTTTATAGCCCTTCTCGAAAATGGCTTTAATGACTTCTTTTTGTTTTGGATGAAAGTCTTTGTTTCGGTGTAGCTGCTCCAGCCTAGTGGCGTAGTGGTCAAGGACCTGAAGCTCTTTCTCCGAGATGTTGGTTTTGACGCTTATCGGGCTAGCGTCCTTATCTGAGACACTGGCTTTCTTAGCTCTGGGGCTCAACCTGCTTCTCCGTGGCTGTCACCGCCCTAACCTCCTCGGGCTTGGTATCGACGCCCATCGGGCTGGCGGGCCGGGTGTCCGACGGCTCGTAGCTTATTATATCAGCGGATTTTAGCCTTTCCAGGACCTTCTCCTTCGTAAGCTTAGTCCGGGCGATGATATCCGTGGGGTTTCCGCCTTCTAGCTGCCCTATACGGTGCAGTTCCGACGCAACGCCTACCAACAGGCTTATATCCTTCGGCGTCATCTTAAACGCCTGCTCATCATCAATAGCGTCTATCGCGGTAGCAATAACATCCAGCGTCCGGTCCACGGTTTCCACGCACTTCTGCTTCGTGGTTTTAAGAATCGCATACACCGCCCGATTCTGATACGCCCGCTTCTCATGCAACCAACTATCCCGGTCCTTCGTCTGGAACCTTATCCAATAATCAAGCTTAACCCTTGGCCAGCCGGTCTTAGCCGATATCTCCTCAATAGGATGAGTCGCCGTGATGTACGCAGTACGCGCCCACTGATAACTAGCTAGCGGCTCCCTCTGACACCACAGCTCCCCATTAGGATCACCCTCGCCAAGAACATCCACCACCGATGGCTTAGCCACGAACTTAGGAGCCAGGCCCTTCGTCGTCTTCGGCTTAAACTTCGTAAGCTTGGGAGGCTCTAGCTTTATACCCTCCACCCACGGCACAGGAACCTCCCCGGTCTTCGGATCAACCCCACGCTCATCCACCCTGGTCCAGCCCTTCTCACTGGTCCTAACCCAGCTACCGGGACTAGCCTCTGGAGGCGGCACACGAACCTCCACCTCCTCCGGCTCCTCCTCCATCGGCCAATTACTGTCTGGGACATCCTCTAAGCTCATTTTCCCAAACTACCACACGCCCAGCCATCTTCCTAGTTGGCTTGTATTCTTATGAAAATAGTAGGGAATGATTTAGCGAGAAGGATATGGGGAGGATACTGTGCCAGTAGCTGCAACCCGGCGGCCCCGTAGGGGGGTCGATGTTCCCGCCTTGCCGCTAACTTCCCTAGCAATAACCGTGCCAAGTTCGGGCTCTGCGTGAGGGGTAGGGGGGAGGGGATAGCATCACACAATGACTGATAAGTAAGCTTATCGGGCAATCTGTCTTAGAGTCCTAGAAGTATACCCCCTGATTTACCACTATCCATTGCGGTTTCCGAGGTTATTGGCCTATGCAAGAATCATGCCAACTTCTATTCAAGTCAGAAGGATAGGTAGGAAATACTAGCTAATACACTGTCTTAGAGGGATCTATTCATTAAAGCCTACTAGCTAGCTTATAGACTAACTAGCTAATACCTAGCTACTACCTAACATCTCTAACTGTCTTAGATAGTTACTTAGAAAAGGTAGGTTATAAGGAAGGTAGGTAAGACGATCGCTCGAAAACCGCTAGCCGGTTTGAGAGCAATAAATAGCGGTCGTTAGACCGATCGATATTGATGGATGTGGAACGATTTCGGCGGGGTTTTTCTTGTTTTTGGGTTCAAGGGTTTTTTATTCTTTTTGTCGATCGGGAGTCAACAATTATTTTTATCCTACTGTAATCCTTGCCTATTTTTCCTCGTTATTGATAATCCATTATCAAAAGAACACCACTTAATACATGCTGATATGGCCGGCATACATACGCCATACATACCTGTTAGTAA
>CAZPBV010000001.1:24845-33470 GCA_964584675.1 uncultured Bdellovibrionales bacterium | reverse complement strand
CCTCGCACAGAGTCCCTCAGAAATGGGGGGCTTGATGCGGGATTAATCGCGAAAAAGGAGAGACAAACAATGGACAGAAAAAAGCTCATTAAACTGCTAACAGAAACTGCCTTGATAAGCTTATATCATCATCCTGAAGATATAGGCTATATCGGGAATTTCTCAGAGATAGATGAGGAAACAGACAGAGAAAATGAGGAATGGATACGCGATCAACTGAATCGGGGTAATGAATGGGCTTGGTGCTTCATCGAGGTGCGGGCCGAACATCGGTCACTGGGAATCAGCGGGGCCTCGTATCTTGGTTGCTGCTCCTATCTCTCTGAAGAGGAATTTATCACTAATAGCGGCGATTACTATGAAGGCATGAAAGCGGAAGCTATAGAGCAGCTCGCTGATGAGATAATCAATAAAGCAAAGGAAATCAAAGACCTCGAACGCCTAACCGATCAAGCGAATTAACCTTGCACAGAGTCGCCTATCACTAGGCGATTCGCTGCGGGATTAACCGCACAAAAAAGGAGAAACAATATGGAAACCATCAGCAAAAAAGACTTCAGCAAATTCTGTCAAACCGTCGCCAAAGCCCGTGAATTAAAGGGCCTGAAGGCCTTACACCACTATGACTTGGCGCAGTACTGCGAAACGCTCATAAACGGTGCAAGCATGATGCAGCTGGCCAATTCCGCCGATTGCTCAACGCGGTTTGATCTGGTTTTTAATGCGGATAACGGGGAAGAGTCCTTCGACGTTAAACCATGGAAAAAGTTTTGCCGGGAATACCTAGGCCTTGAGCTTGTAACCCAAGGAGATCCGCGTGGGGCCTGCTTTAAACTCGTGGTGGATGCCTCGCTGGGGGACTCATGGGGCGACCGAACTCACCTCTGTGTTCCCGCAGTAGATGCTTACCAGTGCCTAGTTTAATTCAATACCAAAAAGGAGAAAGAAACATGAGAACCAACAGCAAAATACAGCAAGAACAAGAAACTTACGGACTACGGTCCAACCCGGAATACCTGAGACACTTTGATCGGTATTGCGACAACTACGCCGTTAGGCCGCCATGCCGTAACATTCCGACCAAAAACATGCTTAAAGCCTTGCGTGTAGGGCCCTGGCATAATAGCCCAGAAGACTGGGCACGCCTACATGCTACCGAAATCGCGCTGGCCATGCGTCAAAATTGACCGTAGCAGCGACTTTTCAAAAAACTGGAGTTACCGGGTAAGCAGATCGAAAACTTCGATTCTTGCCCGGTTCTCCGGGCTTAGACTCCGATGCAGATTATCCAGTGCTGCCGTAGAATATGCTAGCCTAAACCCGCCCGGTGCCCGGGCATCAAAAACCGCCGATTCTCCTACCAAAATGCATCCCTGAGTGTCAGTCATCAAATTTCCGGGGTGGAACTTGATTTCCGAGAAGCCCGGTGTGCCTTTGAACTCCCATAATGCCCTACCAAACTTGGGGGAAAATTCAAAAAATAGCTCGTAACTCCCAGCGGGAATACAACTTGGTTTCTGTGGGAATCTTACGGGTGGTTCCAGGGTGAAGCAATGCGGAACCTCATTAACCGACAAAATCCCTAGAGTTAGATCCACCGTGCTTAAAAACCGCTTTAACTTTAGTGTAATTATTTTTTCCATTGGTGAAAAAAAGTTTGACAGGTTTTGAGAAAATTTGCTAGTCTCTCAAGTGTAGCACGGGGGATGCCCCGAAAAACGAAAAAAGGAGAACCAAATGGAAACACCAGAAAACAAAGCAATCACCGAACAATCGCGAAAGACCTTACAGGCCATGCTCGAAGGCGGGTGGGCATTGTTCGCTGAGGTACGGCCAACAGAGATTCCCTGTGTGAATTTCTTGCTGCTGGACTGTAGTGATCGCCTTCAAAATAAAAACTCAGTCGCAGTTTTCTCCGCGTTAACGCTGGACGAGGGAATTGAACTTGCCAGCTACCGGGTAATGGATGCCGAACAATCGGCTCAAGACAGATGGGAACGGGAACAAGACGAATTTGCGAGAAACTTCAGCGACGAAGATTTTTGTTAAGCAGCAACAAAAAAGGAGAAACCAAAAAATGGAACAAGAAACCAAAAAATCAGCACTAGTTGCCGCAAAACTTAAGACAATGACGGCTTGCGGGTATGTCCAAAAATCAAGCTCGCCGGAACTTAAATACAAATTCGCGAGCGAGGCGGAACTCATCCGCGCACTACGGCCAGCCATGATCGAGGCGGGACTGACAATCACGCCAACCGCTTGCCGGATTTTGAGCAGCGAGAGCTACCAGACCAAGTACGGGTCACTGATGCGCTTGGTGCGAACAAAGCATACTTTTAAACTTGCTCACGAGTCCGGCGAATTTGAGGAAATTGTCTGCTTCGGCGAGGCGGCAGATGCCGGGGATAAAACGCTGGCAAAGTGTCAGACAATCGCGTTCAAATATGCCCTGCGGCAAGCGTTTTGCATTGAAACCGGGGACGACCCGGACCAGCACGCAAGCGTTCCAGCGGAGACAAATTCGGCACTTTCTCACGTTGTTGAGGGCGCTCCAGGTGCAAGGCTTAAATGCATCGGCAAAAAACTTGGAGACCTTGACCGCGAGACGCTCAAAAAGATGGAAGCGAAGCCGGAAGTGCTGAGCGAGGCCGACATGGTGGCAGTCCGTAACGCACTGGTTGAATTGTTTTAAAGGAGAAAACTATGACTAACACACCAAAATTAGACTTCGGGAAATTCCGGGGCATGGCGCTTGCCGAGGTCCCGACTTGGTATATCAGGAGCTTGGCATACGGTTATGACGGCAGGCCTCCTAACAAGAATTGGGAGACGGCTGCGCTTGCGGAACTTGCGCTACGTGCCAATGAGCCGGAAAAAACCACGCCGGATGCAAGGCGACCAATGCCGAAAAATGTCGGGAGCGGACTCTATGCATCGGTTGGCCGGGTAGAGCTACTTGAGCAGCGAGTAAGAGCGCTTGAGAACTTGCTTAAAGCAGCGGGTATGTCGGTAGAAGAGCCACCGGCTGAGAGCAAGCCGATTGAGCCTAACCGGGATATTCCATACGACGAGGACGATATCCTATTTTAAGAGGAAGGAAATGAGCGAAGGGAAAGAAGTAAAGAGTGTGGGGTTTTTTGGCGAGCGACTGGCGAAGCTGCGTGAATACGCGGCGCAAAACACCGGCGGCGCGTTTCGCACCGCGGTGTATGACATAGTGGACATCGGACTAAAAGCTATTGCCGACGGTTATAGGATTGAAACGAAAGTAGAGAAGAAAATGTAAGGGTAGAAACAAAAAAGGAGAATCATGGAAACAAAAAAAGAGCTTAAGCAGCAGCTCATTGAAGAACGGGCGGCGGCGCTTGCCGCGTTTTTTACGAACGAAATAGAAAAAAGGGGACTAACTGCGGCAGCGCTTGCTCGATTGCTAGGCTGTGCTGACGGCACAATCAGGCGGCTGATGTCGCTCAACCTTTGGGCTGGCAGACACAAAACTTCAATACCCAGTGTTCGCTTAGTAACCGAGGCGCTCACTGCGCTTAACGCTAGCCCCGAGGAGATAAAATTCACGGTGGCAAATGTCAGGCTGCAACGCGTGTCGCTTGGCATGTCTGCCGACGGAAAGAGTTATCCGCTGGGTGTCAAGAAACATTGCGGAAAGCCGAAAATGGCCCAGGAGGCGAAAGCGCCGGAAAACAAGATACTGCCACTAGTTCCGGCAGTTCTTAGCGTGGCGCTTGTCGTTCTGCTTTTAATCACCATTCTCGCAGCGAGGTAGTCATGAGGAAACTTAAGAAACTACTAAAGGCGGTTGCTTTCTTGTTGGTCTTTCGTGCCCTGGCGTTTTGTTGGGTGTTTGCGGAGCGGCAGGCTACGGAGTGGGCGGAGAACAAGCTAAACAGCACGGTTGGAATTGTCGCTACCCGTTTTGGTTACGAGCTACCGAGAGAGGAGCCGGACGAGTTTACGCTGGAGCTCCTGGCGGAGCGCTATGCGCTGGCTGCCGGAATTAACCCGGCGCTCGTTAGAGCTAAGATCAAAGTCGAGTCAGGCTGGAACCCGAGGGCGATATCTCCCGCTGGTGCCGTGGGACTTATGCAGGTGATGCCGGTTAATGCAAAACGCTGTGGACTTGACCCGAAGGAGCTACTGGACCCGGAGAAAAACATAAAGTGCGGGCTACTGATTTTTAAGGCCGATATGCAGGCCACTAGAAATGACGTGGTGAAAGCACTTTACCGCTACAACGGTGGACCAAAGGCGGTGGACGCTCCACCTGCTGAGAGTCGAAAACATGCGGTGCTCGTGTTGTCTGAAACCGCAAGAGACATCAGAGGCTAGCATGGAAGAAAAACAGGAAAAGAAAAAGGCTACGAACCTGAAGGAGGCGATGGGCGCTTTCGCCGATTGCTTTAAGAAAGACGAGCACGAAATAAAACCGGGCGATTGGTGTAAGGAGAAAAGTTTCGCCAGTCACCCGTTTGGGGAGCTGCCATACAACCGGATATTCTGAAGTTGCTGCCCCGGCTTGGTCGTTAATCTCCTTTTCGGCCAAACGATGCGCTGGCATACCGCAGACCGGAACGTATGCCGACTTAGAGGATTTATGGCCGAACACGACGAGCAAGCAGCGTTCTGGAATTTCGTCCAGGCAAAACAACTGGACCAAAAATATCCGGTGTATGCGGTTCCGAACCAACGAAGGCCAGAAACCGTCGGTAGGATGAAAAAAGAGGGCATGGTGGCTGGTGCGCTGGACTTCAACGTTGATGTCGCAAGGCAAGGCTACCACGGGCTTAGGATTGAATTTAAGTGGGGGCCAAACACGTTAAGCCCGGAGCAGCAGGAGATGGCTAGGAAGCTGATGGAGCAGCGGTATCTCGCGAGTGTTTGTTACGATGCCGATGAGGGCATAGCGGAGCTAACTTGGTACCTGGAGCTTAACGAGTTTCAGCAATTTAAAAACGCAAGACAAAGAAGACAACGAAGAGACGAAAGGAGAGGCAAATGAAAACACTAGAGGACTTGATGATGAATCTCGAAAGGAAGGCAGCGGCACTTAGTAAAAAGCGTGTCAATGCATTTTCGTCCACCGATACTGAGGAGCCATTGGCGGTTGAGTGCCTGGGGCTGTTGGCGATAGCAAAACAGCACGCAAAAAACGAGATGGAAATAGACTTTGGATTAGACCTTGAGGAGTCGCATTTCTATCTCAAGGTAACTCTTCGAGGCAGAGCGCTGATCAACAGCACCGACCATAATATCGTTTCCCTTTTCTCCTCTGCGCTCATGAGTCTTGCCCTCATCGGCATCGGATGTTTTGGCGACGAGATTAATAAAGCGAAGGACATTTGCCGAAAAAGCGTGAGCGACCTCGATAGCCTCATCAACTCAGAAACGCCGGAGATGAGCCAGTGAGCAAGCGAGATGATGAGATTAATACCTTCACCGCAAGCTATGAGTGCTTGCCGGAGCACATGAGGGAGGCTGCCAGGAGATACGTGGAAGACGGAATTGAGCCAGGGAGCTTCCTATCCGCCGTGCTCGGAAACAATCTCACCCTAAGCTTTGTTTTGGCCGATGAGCGGAACAGAAAAAGAATGGCAGACTTTGTTACCTGGCTGCTTCATCGGTGCCCCAGGGGAGCTTGGGGAGATGCGGAGAAGGTTAAGCACTGGCAGCGCCGAGGCGGAATGAACGGCATAAGCAGGCAGGCTGTTATTGACGAAGAAGAAAAGACATCAAACAAGAACGGAGAAGACCATGAAGAAAATAATAATCCTCGTATCGTTAATGCTTCCGGCACCTGTGATGGCCCAGCACTACGATTACTCAAACGGCTATCCACTAGGAAGGAACATTGAGAAAGATGCGGCCACCGAGAGGCTGGCTCACGAGGCCATCGTTCGAGAGGAGGTCAGACAGGACTATCGAAGAAACGAATTGTTTCCGCTTCCTCCTGATGCTCCTGATTGGCGACGGCCTCTTGCCCAGGCAATAGAAGATGCGGAGGTGGATAAGCAGACATCGGAGCGCATACTGAATGAGCAGATTCGGGGTGGGTGGTGATGGTCAGAGAGGAGGCGATAGAAGAGAAGATTACTCCCGGAGACATCGTAACTCTTACGTCCGGTAAGTATATCTGCGTGAGGAAAGTTCTTCCGAAAAAGGGAAGCCCGAATATTAATCCAAGCTGGGTGCTTATTCCGGTTGGAAATGATGGGAAGCCTACGGAAAGAAAATTCGTGGTGCTACCGGAAGGGTCAGTCCTTGCCGCTAAAAAGAGAGGCTAAAATGAGTAGAACACAAAAACAGTATAACGAATTTCGGCGAGCGTTTAAGGCGTGGTGCAAGAAGTATCGCCCACTAGCCGACAAGGCATGGGCGACGCAAACGGGGATAGAGCTGCGGAGCAAAGGCAAGCTTGTCGCCGATTATCATGCGCCGGACTACGTGAAGTATATGAAGTATACGCTTAGAGGTTTGGGGAAATGAAGCTTAAGCGTTTTTGCTACCGTGACCGCAAAACGACAAAGCCAAGACATATTTGGGGACCATGGGAAACGGCCTACACGAAGTATCGACACATAGCATGTGGGAAACAGAGGGCTTGCCAGCGATGTCCGAAGGTTGAAGAGGGTGACATGGACATCATGGTTATCGTTGCTGATGTGATTTATGGCCACAGAGATGAGTTCATAAAAAACTTAAACATTAAAAACACGTTATACGAGAAATTACGAAATGAAAAAACAGAAACTACCTAAAGACCCGCACTCCGAGGCCGCGCTCCAGTGGTGCGTGAAGAATTGGAATCGCTACGATGTGGAGTGTGTGCCAGAGCGTGACGCCCCGCGAATCAAACTGCGGAGCTGCGGCTCAACCGTCGCCGCCATCGACCTTCGCGACATCATCAAGAAGCGGCAGCCTCTTATAGGAATCAAGAAGCAGGTGGCCGGGATCGTGCGAGGGAAGGCGAAGAAGGAGGAGCGAAAATGACAATCCGCGAACGACTGCAAGCATTGTTGGATGGGAAGGCTATTTATAGCTCATTCATAAGGCCGCATCGGTTAGCCGATAAGGGTTTTGAATTTCTCTCTCCGTTGGAGCATTGGCTACATACCAACAACCTAAATGACCTTCTTAATCCAGATACTAAAGTTGATATCTACGAAGAACCCAAGCCGGAACCGGCGCAGGAAAAGCGGAAAGAGTTTCGCCATAAATACTTCTCGGCGTGTCTGACTGTCGAGCAGGCCGACGCAATCGCCGACTACATCGACGAACGGCTGAAGGAGTTGGGGAAATGACTTGCCCGTATTGTCAGGAGTTTGAGCGTCGAGGAATCACAGAACCGCTTGTGGCGTTGGATTATCAAATGCTGGTTAATAATCTGTATGTGAAATTCATCTTGGACACATTTGGTTACGATGAAGGATCTCAGCTTACCGCCCGAATCGCAGCGCAAGCAGATGAGATTGTGAGGCAAGGCCAGCAATGACTAACGTGGTTGATATTCGCTCGAAGCTTCCACACATGGAAGGCGACGCGGTTTGTCTCGATTGCGGTGCGAAGTGGGTTGCGATGACTGAGATCGGTGTATTTTATTTCGAATGTCCGAAGTGCGGAAGCTTGAAGGGAATATTTTCCGCGCCGGTAATACCGGACACCGTTTGGGTATGTCAGTGTGGAAATATGTTTTTTACGATCACGCCGACCCATGCAATGTGCGCTAGATGCGGTTTGGCACAGAATTTTTGGTAGGGAAATGAATCTCTCGGCGAGTGCTTAAACGAAAATGGAAAAGGAAAACATGGAACAAAACATAAAAGAGCTAGTGATAGCTATAGCCCTGGTGATAGCTATGGCCCTGGCGATGTCTATGCCCTGGCTATAGCTATGCCGCTTGAAGCTTTAACCAATCTCTCGGCGAGTGCTTTGTCCTGCTAGACCTTAGCATTTCAGCCACCTGTTCTCCCGTGGGCTGGCGCCGTAGTAACGGGGGATTTTTAGGAGAAAGTTATGCTTAGTTTTCACAACGATCCAGCAGTAAAAGGGAAATACGTGGCTCGACTCCAAGTGCACCACGCTGCTGATGAGATCGTGCAGGGCAAGTATTGGGAGAATGGTAAAGGCTGCGCAGTTGGTTGCACCATTCATGGCTCAGATCACAAAGCCTATGAAGATGAGCTCGGGTTACCCGAATGGCTTGCCAGACTTGAGGATGTCATTTTTGAGGGACTGCCGAATGATAAAGCTAAGGATTTCGCCTGCGACTTCCTTGAGGCCATCCCGGTCGGTAAGGATCTTAACCGCGTCAAATGGCAGTTCTGCGCGTTTGTGCTCAGAGAAAATATTACCCACGTTATGTTGCTTGATATCTCAGACCAACTCAAGAAGCAGGTTATAGATGCTATTCGCGTTTGCCTAAAGCTGCATGAGGACGCAATCGAAACTGGCGAATGGCCGAAATCAGCGGCGGCGTTAGCGGCGGCGTTAGCGGCGGAGTCAGCGGCGTGGTCAGCGGCGAGGTCAGCGGCGAGGTCAGCGGCGTCAGCGGCGTGGTCAGCGGCGGAGTCAGCGGCGTGGTCAGCGGCGAGGTCAGCGGCGAGGTCAGCGGCG
>CAZPBV010000001.1:0-24745 GCA_964584675.1 uncultured Bdellovibrionales bacterium | reverse complement strand
AGCGGCGGAGTCAGCGGCGTGGTCAGCGGCGAGGTCAGCGGCGAGGTCAGCGGCGTCAGCGGCGTGGTCAGCGGCGGAGTCAGCGGCGTGGTCAGCGGCGGAGTTAGCGGCGGAGTCAGCGGCGTGGTCAGCGGCGGAGTTAGCGGCGAGGTCTGCTGCTCACGAACGTTACGCGCAAGAGTTGCTAAGACTTCTGAGGGAAGCATGACCACCGCAAAACCTACCTGCCCGTTTTGTCTGATGGAGATGAAAAGAAGCCACGATGTTGTTGGTGAGTCTCCGAACTTTTGGTGCGTTTGTCCTGCTTTCGGCAAGAATGTAGTCAGCCAGGAGGATTTAGAGGAGTTTTGCGCCGCCGTCATGGAGATGCGCCGCAAGGATTTCCACGCGGGCATGACGGCTGAGAGCGAAGGTTTCGTAAGCGAGTATGAGCTAGACGCCGCATGGGATGACTACATAAATGCAGAGGCAAGGCGTGGCGAAGAAGAAAAGTAAACTTATGGGCCCGAGGCGTCGAACCTCGACCGCTCCAGCGTGGAATCGAACCACCAATTTCCATTTGGAAACCCGGCAACCAAGCGCCCAATTAAAGGTTAGCTCATCTAGTCAAGATTGTGAAGGCTACCGCATCGTGAAAATTGAGGTCAGGGAGATATGAGCATGGCGACTTGGAAGCATAACCAAGCAACCCTCTCGGCAACTCCGATAGAGGAAGCGATAAAGCTGGCGATTGAGGCCGTTGAACTCGCAGAAGACAAACTAGACTACTGGGCACCGCTTTGCCCAAAGTGCGGTAACTGTCGGACGTTTGTCCTTGCGTTCTCAGCGCCAGAGAAGTGCCTTGGGTGCGGTAACACCGACTACACGAACGCAACAAGCTGGAGGTGTTTATGAGCATAGACCTAGAAAAAGACCAGGAGCTTTGTGACGCGGCGACGGAAGGGCCGTGGACGGTTATAGAGGAAACCTATATCGATGATCGTTACGGTAGCGAGCGGCCGTTGAGTTGTCGCATCCGAGAAGCCCGGCTGATATTCTATAATGACCGTTGGGACGAATGTTATCCCCAAGGTCTGAGTGATATCAAATTCATCGCCTCCGCCCGGACGCTACTGCCGGAGTATATAGCTGAGGTGAAGTGGCTGCGGGCCTATATTAATATGCGGCTAGGTGGACTGGCTAACATGTCAGCGGTTTCCGACCCGAATCGCTACCTTACCTATGGAGATATGGAGATAGAGCGTTTACGGAGACTTGAGGACTGGCAGAAGCGGGCGGTGGTTTATGTTTTGGAGTTTAAGAGGTTACTCCATAGCTACCCAACCATAATCGGCATTGGCCCCGACGAATCCATGGAAGAGGTTAAACAGCTAATCGAGGAGGCGAAATGAGCTGTCCTATCTGCGACAACAAGCCGATGAACTGCGATTGCACTTCGCTCGAAAAAGAGCAGTTCTATGAGATTGAAGACTTGTCTGCTGAGGTTGAAAAGTTAAGAGACTGGCAAAAGCGGGCGCTTGAATTTGTGGAACTCTGCCCGATTCGCACAGGCGAGAGAGGAAGGGAAATAGAGAAGCTACTTGAGGAGGCGAAATGAGCCGCATCCTCGCCATATCCGGTAGTCGTGTCCTGTCTTTCGCGCAGGAAGAAAACGTTCGCGGAACGCTTAACTACGAGGCGAGCAGGCCCGAGCCAATAACCCACGTTGTCGTCGGCTGCTGTCCTAACGGCGTTGACGCTGTTGTTGATGATTGGTGCCGAATTAATCGTATCTCCATGACTCGCTACGCCGCCGACTGGGACGTTTACGGTAAGAAGGCTGGACCTATTCGCAACCAAAAAGTAGTAGACACCTGCACCGAGTGGATAGCTTTTCCTACGATAGACAGTATCGGCACGAGGGATTTTATCAATAAGGCAAAGAAATCCGGCAAGCCGGGAAGAGTTGAGGAACTAAAATGACCCAAACAATCAAACTTCGCCCGATGACCAAGACGCCGAAAAGATGGCCGGTGCTGGTATGTGATACGCTGGCGCGTCGCCCAATGCTCTCAGGGTCATATTGGAGCAAGACTCCAGACGACGAACCAAGTTTCGATGCCCTTAACAGGCTTGGTGTTGGTTGGCTCTATGCCGACGAGCTAAAATTCGAGGTGGAGGAATGAACCAAATAGTAGGCACATGTTCAATTTGTGGCGGACCTGTCAGCGCATCCACTCATCACATTCGGCCGGTGCCGACTTGCGAAAGTTGCGGCGCTACACCACGAGAGGCGTACGGGCCTGTTATCGACATGAGGGAAAGCGACGCGCCCGATGGTGGACATAGGGAGTCTCAGCAGGAGTATTTTGGTATCAATCGGAGAAAACGATGAGCAGCGAAGAAACAATCGGCCTAGCGGAAGCGGTTGCGATTTGGCTGGATACGGGAAGGTGGCCGAATGTAGCTGCTCCATGTCTATGCCAAGGACCTGACTCCTGGAATAAGCCGGACGCTTGTAGTTTCGAAAGAGTTAGCAATTACGGCTATACGCAAAGCGCAACATTCCACAAAGACCAGCGCTTCATTAAGCCGGTGGAGCGGAAAAGCTGCGCTGAGACAATCGACGAACTATACGAAGAGCATGATGGCGAGCGCCGATATCGACGCATCATAGGTATTTTAGCCACCCGTATCGACGAGCTGGAGAGGAAAGCGAAGTGAAGGACGATCCACACTGCGGCTCCGAGCCAGAGTTTTCTACTTGCTCGCTCGCTTAGTAGGCGGGCAATATTGAGAAGGAAGATCATAGCAACCAAAGGAGGTGATTGTAATGGGCAAGAAGAAAGGCGGCAAGAAAGGAACTAAGAAAGGCTGCTAATATGGGATTTTTTAACAGGCTGTTTGGATGTAGTAAATATCACGTTACATACGGAGAGAGACTGATCATGGGAAGACTAGAAGAACTGGAAGCTAAGCAGGAAGAGGTTGTTGTTCTGCTTAAGACGATCGATGAACAAGTAGAGCAGATGTTTGATGTTATTAAAAACAGCTCAGTGTCGGAGGCTGCTGCTGTGCGCCTATCGGCTGGCCTTGATAAAATCAAGGAAGCTGCTGCCGCCATTGCCGTTGATTCGGAGCCAGCGCCTGCCCCGGAGCCAACACCGGAACCGGCACCAGAGCCAGAGGCACCAGCCTCCCCAGAAACGCCATCAGAAGGCTAGCCTGGGAGCCCTTAGTGGCCTAACGGCTGCTAGGGGCCAATTCTATGAAAAGTAAATCCACATACCATGTCGGGCCTCTGGAAATAAGCAAGGTCCGGGACGAGCCCTGGCCCCCCGGCACTTATCGAGGCATTGTCACCGATACTCTTCCAGATGGAAGCATGGCGGTGAAGTGGATTACCGTCACCGTTAGCGAGGATGGTGAAGTTAGTACGGATATCGACCCGGCCCAGCATTAATAGCCTGATTTGGCCCCGGCATTTGGACCGGCTGCGGCCTTGGCAGAATTGTCCCATCAGCATTTAGCGCCGATAGCTGTTTGGCTAAAAACGTTGGGTCCACCTCGCCCTTCCGCTGAAGCCTTTCTAGCTCATCGGCAAAGAGATCCCTTTCCTCCTTGTCCTGTATCTGCCCGTCCCACTCCGATTTGAATGGCGAGGCAACAAAGAGCCCAGGAAGCATTTTAGAGAACTCCATAAGGGCCATTCTTTTCTTCGTGGGGTTTTGCTCGGACAGAACTACCTGGAGGTCTTGAAGGAGTTGCTGATTCCCGCCAGACATCTGGAAAGCTCGCTGAAGAATTGCCTGCGGGTTTTGAGTAATAAACTCCGTCGTCCGAGGTAGTGGTTGCATCGGTGCGTTGGGTGCCTGCTGCTGCGCGCCTATTCTAGCCAAGCTACCGGCAGCGCCCAGCGCCTGTGGTCCAGCTAGATCCTTAATCGTCATCGGAGGTCTTGCTGGATTAGCGTTTAGGGAAGTTAGGCGAGAAATTTGTGGCCCGATATTTCCCGACATTCCCTGAAGCTTGAGTATTTCCGCTGCTCTTGGAGACGGACTCCCTTTTAGCCATCGAAGCGCAGCCGATAGAGCAGAAACCTGAGCAGCAGGACCCGATCCCATGACGGGGGCCATCTTCGTTCCGCCCTCTCCTTCCACCGGAATATTCTCTGGGTTAATGGTCCGAGCGTTTTGCATCCTCTGCCCAAAGAGCTTAGCCTGCTGCTCAAGAGCCTTGACCGCACTCTGTGTGGCGTTAATTTCGGTAAATGGCCCTTGTCCAGGCTTTGCTCCCGCCCTCACGTCCAGGGCTTCGGAAATCCCTTGCTGAAGCTTGTCCAGTGCCTTAATTGAGCCCTCTATTTTGCCCAGCTTAGGAACATCTCCGGCGTTTTGGGCCATCTGCTTAGCTGAGTTAAATTCTTCAGCCTTGAGCCTTCTAGCCTTATTGATGTTTTGAAAGATGTCCGACATGTCCTGCGGCGTAGACGCCCTTTGCATGTCGTCAGCGAAGTCTAATATCGTCTCCTGAATACCAGCAGCCATATCGCCGGTAAGCTTTGGATTCTTCGCTAGCTTTACCGCCTCCAGCCTTAGGTCTCTTATTATCGGCGCAAACTCTCCGGCCCGTGGCGGAGTCTGCGGAAGCCTTTGTAGCGCCTGCTCTCTGAGGCCATTTGTGGCATCGTCCGTTCTTGCGGCTAGGTCCACTATCTCATCAATGCTCTTGGCGGCACGGATGTCGTCCATGACGCCGGACTTTTCTAGCTGGGCAATCCCTCTTCTTAGCTGGATTCCGGCGGCCGCATCCTTAGCCGATCCGCGAGTGACGGCCCCGAGCTGGTTCCCGATAGAGTTCTCAAGAGCAGCAGCATCGGCGTTAGCTATTTTGACTTGAGTAGCTAGAGAGTCGCCGGACAGACCCTCTCCTTCTGCGTAGTCCATCGCCGTTTTTCTTGGGCCACCAACGGCTCTAGCTAGCGGCTTTTCTACAAGCCTATTAACTGTCCTAAGACCCGCTGCGCCAACTCTAGGAACAAGAAGCCCAGAGGAATACATGTCGGCTAGTTTTCTAATTTTCTCGGCGGCAGTGGTCGGAGCAGCTAGGCCCCGATATTCGTCCGAGAAATCAGCCGCAGTTTCTATTGGGGGACCAAAAACCTGGCTAAAACCCGGAACGACGTTAGCAACGTCGGAAATGGACTGAGGCACCGACTGGTTCTCAAACCGACTCCTGACTTTTTGGCCGATCTTTCCGCCACCACCAATAACAGTGTCTAGCAGGATATTGCCGGACACACCCTTTCCCTGCATCGACTCCGCCATGGCTTCCCCCATTGGGGTGAGCACGGAGGCAGCGGTGTCGTAAAGCCTGGACGGAAAGTTGATGAAGGAGTCTGCGATTCCTTGCACCGGAGCCAGGGCCATGTCACCGGCCTGCGAAAGCATGTCCGGTCCTTGGGGCGGGTCCACAACCATTGCCGGATCGATGATCGGAGAAGGAGTAGCAAGGCTACGCAGGTATAGCGCCTCGGCCTCCAGCTCCTCCCGCTCCCTTTCTATTTCCAAACTATCTGACATAAGCGGCTCGCAGTTTCGCGTTGTAGTCCTTAAGGGCCTTTACGTGCTCCTCTGTGGTCTTGTAGTCAGCTCGTCCTGGTGGCGGCTCTACGCCTGCAGGGGCGGCCCCAGTGATGGCGGTAGGCGCTGGCGACTGGAGATACTCAGTCCCCAACGAGTCGATAAGACCGCCAAGGGCATCCGGTCTGGTGCTAAAAGAGTATGGAGCCGTGGCCTCAACTCGCTTCCTGATAACCTCCCGGCCTTGCCCAAGCTTGCGCTGGGCAGAGGCTGCAGCCTTGTCGGCCAAGGCGGCAATAGCTCTCCTTGCGTCCGGGGGTATCGTCTCGTCAACGCTGCCCGTCATGTAGTTATGTAGCTTCGCGGCTTGACCTCTTAAGTTTGGCGGTAGGTTTCTAGCTATGTCACCTTCCGTTTTAACCCCAACCTCGCCAGCGAGCATTGTTAGCTGGCCCGCAATTTGCCCTGCGTCAACCGCCGTTCCTCCTTGCAGCAGTGTTTTTATCCAAGCAGCAGCCTCCGCCGACTCTGCGGCGCTCTTCACTATTGGTAAGCTGTAATACTCGGCCCTAACCGCCCTTGCCTCCTGGCCCGCAAGACGGTCATCAGACTTCTTCTCCGAATCCTCGCGACCCTTGTCTCGCCCAGCTACCAGCGCCCGAGTTCTGCTCATTGCGGCGGCGTCTTTTATGCCCTGAAGCTCTATGTCGCCCTTCTGCTTTACGCCTTCAAGCGCAAACTGATCCTCGGCCTGCATCCCCGCTTTTCGAACGTCTTTAAGCTCAGCCCTAGTATCCTTAAGCTCGTCTTTTCTTGCTTCATTAAGAAGCTTCTGCTTCTCGGCCTCAAGCTTTCTCTCCTGCTCAAGCCCCTGGAAAACTCCTTGGCCAATTAGCCCACCGGCCTGCGCTCCTACGGCTCCACCTTTTTCTTTGTTCAGCATGTAGCCCGCAACGATTGGAAGAAGCGACGCTACCGCCGTGGTAAAGACCTGGGACTCGCTAAGCTCCGGCTGTTGATACCCTTTCTGAATACCCTGAAGCTGCTCCGCCTTGAGTGACGCAAGAACCTTAGAAAGCTGGTCCTCCTCCGCTTGTCTTAACGGGTTAGTGTAAGCACCTGCTACCGGCGCAGGAGCTGCTTGCGGCGTGTTAAACATCATTGCCGGAAGCTCTTCTTCGTCAAACCCCGGAATCTGGAATGGAAACATTTGTGGCGGCATAGCTACTTTAAGTATTTCCTGTTTTTCTCTTCCGTCCTTCTCGTTCCAATAGTTCCAAGCAAACCAAGCGTTCCACCAACGTCTCTTGCCTGGGTTTTTTCCTTCTGGCCGATATTGAACTTCCCGTAATCAAACGCCGTGTTTTGAGCGTTACCAAGCGTATTCTCGTAGGAGTTGATGGCTCCTTGACCACGAGTAAAAGCCGTCTCGTCCAGGTATCTTTGGAAATCTGAGTAATCCCCCATCGCTTCCCGACCTCTGCCATACTCCGTGTCCTCAAGGTTTCGCATGAAGGCCGAATAGTCCTTAAGCCGGTTCTGCTTTTCGTCCGCGTTCTTTAGGAAGATGTCCTGCTCAAGCCCAGCCCGGTCCAGCTCCCTCGCTCGCTGAAGCGCCGCAAGCTGAGCCGTAACCGCCCCACCTCTGACACGTCCCTGCGCCGCAGCCCGCTGCCGGTCGTAGGCATCCGTAGCAAATTGGTCGTTAATTCCTCTTAGCGCCGATTCCCGTAGAGCCGTATTCTCCGCAGCGGTATAGCCCTCCAGGCCTCCCTGGAATCTTTTTATAATGTCCGTAATGTCGCCGGAGCGCTGGTTTACAAAGCCTTGGCTTCCTGGGGTAGCCCGGTTACGAAAGCTCTGTAGCACGTCTCTGCTTTCGTCTGATATCCTTCCGGCAAAGGAGGCGTTCCTGGGGTCGGAATAGGCGGAACGAAGATTAAGCAGGTTTGCGGTATCAACCGTATATGGATTGACATATTCGGGCAGAGCTTCTTGCGGGAAATTAGTTTTATACAGCTCCCCAGCCGCCGACAGGTCATCCCTTAATCCGGTGATGATTTTGTCTTCCTTCTTCTTGCTGCTTTTACTGCTCTTTTTGGCCATATCTAAATATACCCTACTATAAGGTTGCGTAGCACCCAGAAACCGCAACCCTGACTGATCCCACTGTGAAGTTGGAGCCGTTGTATTTCCTGATTAGTCCGGTATCTGCGGTGTACACACAGGCCATCCCACCCATTTCTGTTCCGCCATCGGTCATCCAGCAGGAAAATGCGGTTCTTCCGTTTATCGCGGCACTGGAGGCTTGTTTTGGCAACGAAAACAAAATGCCGGAATCAACTACGCCGCCAACGGTAAGCGTGGCCCCGAACTCAAACTCAATTTTCGGTCCTCTCTCAACGGCATGAGCGTTTAGGAC
Source organism: uncultured Bdellovibrionales bacterium (assembly GCA_964584675.1). Taxonomy (GTDB): domain Bacteria; phylum Bdellovibrionota_C; class UBA2361; order UBA2361; family JBGSMV01; genus CAZPBV01. The sequence goes on along the minus strand of CAZPBV010000001.1, from coordinate 16,762 downwards.
CGTAACGGAGGAAACAGCTATCGTCATGGCGGCCCCGCCCTTTAGCAGCGGAAACCAAGGCGAAGTGTCGTAGTCTGACTTCTCCAGGAACCTAGTTCCTCGAATCTCCGCCGCCCAGGCTTGCAGGGTCTTAAACGTGTTGAGAGTGATGGGAAGCTTCAAGGTTCTCATTCCGCAAACCCATCTGTGGCGTAGTTCTCGGAAAGTAGAAGCTCAAAGCCGGTGAGCATCGGCCTCTCCCCTACGCCATTAGTCGTTAGCTCGATAGACAAAAACCTAGCTGCGCCATTTTTTAGATTAATTTCTTTTTCATATTCTCCGGGAATCCCGGAGAAGCTTTCGGTCGAAGAGGTGTGAGACGAGTCTAGCCTATTTCGGTAGCTTTTGACCGCAAAAGAAAACGCAGTCAGGTCATATGAGCTTCTATCGTCGGCCAAAATAAACAGCTTAAGCCGTAGCCACTGCTTGTTACTGCTTGGATTATCGGCGTGATACGCCGTGGTCTTTAGTCGGTAGGATATCGCAACTCCGTTGTCGTGGTAGTTTTCGAGGCTTCCCGCCGGAAGCCCGGTCCTTACCGATAGTTCCCGAAAAAGCTGGGAGCTAAGATTATAGAGATTGCTTGACGTAGCAAGGATAGCAATGTCTGGCATGACGGCGCCTGCGTATGTCCAGGGAAACCACACTATCTGACTTATTTCGTCACTGCCTATTCCGTGCTCCAAGTCCGTGATGCTTTCGTAGTCGCCAACAAAAGCTTGCATCAGGTTTCCGCTGTTGACAAAGAGTCGGTAAAGAGAATTTCTCGGATCGTTGCCAGCTACTACGCTATATATGAAGCCAGACACCTCGGTTCTTTTAAATGCTGCCGAGATGCGGGTCCCCACTTCTGGCGAGAGGTTGCCGTTTCGGACAGAAATAGGCCCGTAGTTACTGACCCCAATAATTCTATCTTTGATTTTGACAAGCGACTGCTGACTGATGATTCCGTAGTCACCTTCCTGAACGGTTCTTATCGAGTAACCTCCGGGAGTGGAGATATCTCCCTCAATGTCGTAGTAAGCGTTTGGCTTAAACGCAGCAAGGCGACTTCCCGAGTCGGAGCCGATTGCAGTAATTAGCCCCGGCACGTTGCTAGGAATATCGAAGTTACCAAAGCCCTCAGAGAAATATTCGTAAGCCCCAGGCTGGGAGATCCATACCGTATTGGGCTGCTGCCTATCTCCGGTGGCGATCAGGCACCCTTGGTGAATAGCAAGAAAGTTAGCGCATGGCGGAAGATCGTGCTCCTGGCCTTCTACTAGCTCCGTATACCTTATTGATAATGAAGTATCAGCAAGGTTGTCGGTTACGGAAGTAGTTGCGGCAAAAGTATTGTTTGGTCTTTCTTGGACCAGATAGAAATCAACTCCCTGATCTTTGGTTCTCCAAATTTTCCAGGTAAGCCCATTTGATATCGCCTCTCCATTTGCCACGGTCACGGCGGTAGTCGATGCCCAAGAAATTGTGGTTGTGGTTACAGCCGTAAGGATTCTCTTAACGATCCCAGCGCTAACAGCGTCGTAGAACGTAACAACATCTCCCGGCATTAGGGTGTGGGGAGTATTGTTTACCGTAAGTCCAGTTTGGGTTCCCGCCCCAGTCTGGTTGCCGTTAACGGTCGCGCAGGCGATGTTAAACCATCCGTAGTCGTTAATCGCCTGAATGTTGTTTATAACGCAGGTCACTGGAAGGGCTGCGGTATCCACCGTGGCAGTAGCGCTCCTATTCCCTTCAACGATATTTCCTTGATGGTCGTATTGCTGCCTCGTCACCATGTAGCGATACTTCGCCGTTCCGGCTCCTGGAGTAAAAGACGTGTAGCTTCCGGCAGGAACACCAGCTCGATATGTTCTGTTCCCGTCGTACTTCATTATTTTCCCATCGGCGCTCAGCGCTGTTTGGGCCTCTAACAAAAGCTCGGCTGGCGGTGACTTTGTTTGGCCGTAGTAACAAACATCTCCGGCGTTTACGAAGTTGTGCTGCTTATACGCACCTACCGGGGCGACGTATGACCAGTAAAACGGGGCCATCGCTCCAGCCGCCGTGCTTTGAACGAACTTAACGGGGCTCCAGTAATTAAACGCAATGCTTTCTGGATTGGAAAGAGCCGTGCTAGAATTGTTCATCGGAAGACCTGCCGCTGGTGCCGCAGATGGTCCAATGATCTGGTTGTCGAGCACATTTACAGCCGGGGTAAAAGCCGAGTTCCAGCTAAAGCTTGTTCCCGTTATTGCCGTAACTTTTACCGGAACAAGTGCGCCCGTAAGATGATCCCAGAACGAAACCCAATCAAGCACGGCAATCGAGTGACCGGCATCAACGTTTACGGTGGAAACGCCAGTCTGGTTGCCATTAACCCTAGCCCATGGAGATGCGGGGGAAACGGTCGCCGCAAAATTTGCTAAGGCATCTATCTCTTCCGCAAGCTCTCGGATAGTGAATGGAGTATCCTCCGTGCCAGTGCCTAAATTCTTTGTGTAAGCAGCAGCGCCGTTATCATATAAAGTAAAAACGTAATTCCCCCCGGAAACCAGAAGCGTGTAGTACCAAACAAAAATTCCGCTATAGGTGATACTCAGAGAGCCTTCCAGCAGCCTGAATAAGTGATTATTGGCTGCCAGCACTTCCTCCATCGTCGCGCTGGTCGTCGGACTCAAGTAGGAGTATACGGTGCCGGAAGTGAATCTACCCTTCTGGCCGCAGACCTGGAATCCCTTCCTGCCAACAATCTCTCTAGCTATTCCAAACTGAAAGTTTTTTAGGTCCTCGAAGGAGCGAGGGTCCCTTGTTAGGTCGCTTCTGGAGTAATCAACTCCCTGGAAGTCTTCGAATACTCTGATGATGCTTCTTTTGGCAGCCATTTACTCATCGTGTCCATAAGACAAGTCAAACATAGTGTAATCGAGAATTGGTATCGGCTTAACGTCCTTATCTGGAATTTTAAACGAAGAAACAATGTCCTGGAGAATGTCGTTAAGGTCGGCATCCTCTCCGCCGGTTTTGTCACTCGACTCTCTTTTGAATATCGCTTTGTTTACATACGCCGTTATATATCTCTCACATTCGTCAGGAAGGCTTGAATGCGTCGTGCTCCACTTGCCAAGCGTTAAATACCCATTGGCGAGATCCGCTAACGCAAAGCCAGAAACAAGATAAGTAGAAACGTTAGCAACCAGAGTAAGGGTATCTGTGCCTGCATTATAACTAGAGATAACTCCGTTATAGAGCATGGGTGTTCCGAAAGCGTCGCTGATGCACACATAGGCGTTCTCCACAAACAGCGCTTCATCGTCAGCCGATGGGGAACCACTTGCATGCGATAAGTCGATAATGGCCCCCGAAGGAGTGCCGTCTACCCTTCCTCTTCTCAGGTCCAAATTATCTAAGCTTCTTTCGTAGACCACCTCAATCTTTCCGCCCGAAACATCGGGAGTAGGTTCAAGAATTATCTGCCCATTCCTTCTGTGGTATCTGGTCGGCCAGCCGGTGTTTGAGTAAGTGTCGTAAGGAGTTTTCGGAAGAAGTCTTCGATAGTCAGCGGTGGTTCCACTTCTGGAATATCTGACACTCCTAATCCTAGTTCCAATAAAAACGTTGTCGCTAATGCTGTAAGCGGCTTGTCCAGCAACTACGCTTATCTCCTGTGTTTGCTCAAACACCTCATGCGACATCTTAGATATTTTGCTTTGCAGCTTTTGCTGCGCGTAGTTCGCCTGTCTAAGAAAGTCCTTTGTCTCAATTCCAACTAGGTTTGTAGTCGTAGGGATATCGTCGGCGTTTAGGGTGTCACGCCGGATTCCATCAATGATATCCCCAATATATTTTTGCATTGTTACTTGCCAAAAAACCCAAGGGCAATTTTTACCTTATCCTTACCGCTCTTCTTGGGCTTTGCCGAATCGGCGGGAGCGGCATAGCTTTCTTCCGAAGGCTCTTCCGACATCTCCTCTTCCGGCGAATATCCCTGAGCTATTGCCATGTCCATCAACTCCTGGCCAAGCTCATACAGGCGCTGGGCGCTGCTGGCTTCGCCCTCTGCCGATTCTTCTTCCGACATCATCTCTTCTGGCATCATCATAAAATATTTCCGTATAGCGGGTTCTTCATTTTCATTAACTTCATCATTTGGGCGGCTTGGTCTTCTGACTGGTTAGCCTGGTTAACCGCAACAATTGCGTCAACATAGTCTTGTAACGAAACCGGCTGCGTCCCGGACGGCTCTCCGACTGTTGGGGGTGGTTGGGGAGCGACGGGGGCTGGTGCCGCTGGTTCGCTAGCTTCTTCTTTCTTTCTTCCCTTACCTCCGCCCGACTCTTTCGCTTCTTGTTTTCCTTCGCCATAAGCTCCAACTCCGAAAAGCTGATCCAGGCCGTTTAAGTAAGCGTCACCCTCCTCCTTCGATATCTTCTTCTCCTCCACCAGTTTGAGAATACCGCCGTAAGCAGAGTCGTGGTTAAAGCCGGCATCGGCGTATATCTTCTTGATGTTTTCTAGCGGGTCGCCCGAAGATTTTGCGGCGTTTGTAAAATATCCGGCGAAGTCGGAGCGAAGCTTTGGATCTCCTCCGGTAATTAACGCAGCAAGAGGATTTGCCGAAGCAACTAAGTCGCCTACGTTCTCTTCGCTGAAATCAACGTTGTAATTTTGAATGGAGCCGTCTTTTCCGATGTCGTATTTTGACCCATCAGCCAAGGTTAGGTTATAGCCGTCATCAATTACTCCGGCATCCAAAAGGGCTGCTCGAATCTGATCTCTTGCTAGCTGATCCTCGCCCTTATCACCGCCAATCATTCCAAGACCACCGCCAACAAGAGCCCCCAAGCCCGCGCCTATTAGGGTCGCTCCAGGAATAGGAACAAAAGATCCAATAGCGGCTCCGGTCGCGGCACCGGCTGACGCTCCACCTGCTGGGTCCTTCTTGTTGTCCAGTAGATTCTGGGCAAGGTTATATCCGCCGTATAGCCCGCCAGCGACTGGAATTGCGGTTCCGAGGCCAGAGCCTACGGCCCCAGCGGTTTCGCCGCCTACGCCAAGATACTCAAGTCCTGAGCTGATATTAGACCCGAGAGCAGCGGCGTCGGTTCCAGCCGGGGCATCCCACCAGTTGCCGGGTATCGGCAAAGGAAATCCACCGACCTGTGGAGGCGTGAAGCCACCAAAGGAAGCTTCCGAAAGACCCGGAGAAACGGCTGGGGACGGGGAAACAAAAGACCCGCCTATTAGGTCTGGAGCAGCAGGAACGCCACCACCGCCAAGAAGCTGGTTTGTTCCGTAGCCGATAGCGGCAGGGACAGCTAAATTTGCAGCTATAGCAAGAGGATTTGGCGGTTTTGGCTTAACGCTAACATCAGTAGTCGTGGTTGTGCTCTGCCCGGTGGCGTTATCGTCTTTGTCCTTGCCGGTAGTGATAACTCCGCCTGGACCGTTAATGACAGTCCCAGGCGGCACACCTCCGCCATATCCGCTTTGAGCAAGATCGTAATAATGATCGATCCAATGATTCACTGGAGGCACGTTTTCTTCGTCGTTGTAAATCGCTGGCTTGACCACCATCTGGGTGTTCGTGTTGGCCTGTGGGCTTAGGAACGGCTTGCCAGCCTGCGCGCCAATCTGGGCTCCTACGCTTTGGCCAGTAATAAACGGCTTGCCAGCCTGCGCGCCAATCTGGGCTCCTACGCTTTGGCCCTGTGCCTGAAGCATGGCTGCCGCCACTTCCGCCGGAGTCTTTGGCTTGGGTTTCGGCGAGGATTGTCTCGGTTGATTAATGTTTCCAAATAGCGGGTTCATTTAAGAACGGCCCTCTGATAAGCGTTGATTAATTGGTCTAATGAGTTTAGCTCTAGTTGTTGCTGGTTTTGAATTGCCTGCACTTTCTGGGCATCCGTAATTCCGGTAAACGGACCTGCGGGGCCAGGTTGAAGGGCAAGTAGCTCCTTCTGTCTTTCGAAGTTCAGCGCACTCTGCTTCTCCGCCTCTTGTCTAGCTTTTTCGTTTTCCTTCTCCTGGGCGTTCTGCTGAAACAATGCGCCAACAAGCTCAGTCGTTGCCGTGATTGCGGCAGGCCAGAAGTAGCTGCCGAAGCTGTCAGATTTTGTGTTGGTATTGGTAGACGGCGAAGGAGTATTGCCGAAGCCAAAATAATCTAAAAAGCCCATAACTAGTCTCTCGATACACCGACAGTAATAGTAAGGTCGGAAGTGCTAGCAAATGTCGGAGTTCCCCGAGCAACAAGCACGCCATACAGGCTCCGCTTTGAGGTCCCACTGCTCCACACCGGAGTAGTTAAGCTACCCAGGCACTTCACTCCGTTGTCCGTGAATGAAAACCTGGAAGTAGAGCCAAGAGCTACCACTGCAATAATCTTATCAAGATCCGAGTCGGCAGGGTCAAACGGACCATTGTTCGTCAACACCGTCGAAGACGAGAACGGCTCTCTCAGAATATAAAGGTCCATATCAGACGCCTGCGCCGCCTTGTCCGTGATGCAAACACTGACCAAGTATCCACTGGGCTGTTGCTCCCTAAAGACGTTTGAAAAGGTGAGGAGCGTTCCTATCAGGTCGTTGGCAAGATATGCTCCAGCGTCAATAGTCGGTGTCGTCGAGCTAAATCTAGCTATCCCAACCTGGGCCTGACATAGGCTAGGAAATGCCACAAGGAGCAGTAATAGAAATATTTTCTTCATCGGTTTCTTCTCCATCTTAAAAGTTTCATTCCTCTTCCGGTATTGGTGGTTCCTTGCGGGACGATGTTTAGCGCAGGAAACTGGATTCCTTTGTTCAGGCAGTTTGCGGACGTAGCGCCGTAGTAGGCATTAAACGTCGGATTCTCGACAAAGCTGGCGGCGTCGTAGGAGACGGGAAGCGCCTTCCACTGCGCGAACGTCTTTGGCCCGACTGCGCCGCTCCCGTCAGAGAAGTAGCTCCAGGTTAGCGTGGTAACGCCGTTATAGAAGCAATTATTGTTCGAGCTTAGATAGTAGGGCGAAGTTTCGAATATCACTTTCTGCGGAGCCGTGCCGTAGCCGCTAATCGAAATCACGCCGTCGTGGTTGCTGCCGACGTAGCCGCTACTATTGTCCCTAAACACGTTGCGAAGAAGTGTCAGCTTTTCCGGCGTGGTGTAAAGCGGGTCGTCCCAGGCCAGCTTGCTCATGTCGACAAAAGTATTGTCGGTGATCTCATTGTCTTGATGGCGAACACTGGCGGAATCGACAAAAATTCTCGCCGTCTCCTCCGCTTGGACCGCAATGTTGCCCGAGAATCGGAGACTAGAGCCTTCCCACCTCAGCACCCGGTAAGGGTTAGCAATTCGGTTGTATTGAATTGGGTGCTTGTTGACTCCCACGTCCGCTTGTTCGCAACCATGCTTCACCATAAAGGCGTTGCCGTTTAAGCCGTCGCCGAGCGTCGTGTAAACTATGCCGTTCCACTTCGCCTCGTGATCGAAACATTGAGTGGGATCGCCGTTGGTGTCTATCCAGTTAATAGCCGACATGTTCGTTCGGTTAACGGCAGAAGCTTCCTTGCAGTCTTTGAAGACGTTTCGAAACGCCTTACCTCCTGCCGTCGCTGAATAGTAAATACATGCGTCGTTATTGCCGCCGTTACCGCCCATGCCGAGAAAGAAGCAGGAGTCTACCGTCGTGTAGTCTCCCACAGAAAATACACCTGTTGCGTTGGCGGCAGATGTCAGCGCAGTGGCAAACCATAGGCCCTGGATCTTGGTATGATTGCCTCTAATTGAAAACCCGACACCATTAGTGGTGTAGATTATTGGCGTATTCCCTGGCAGCGCCTTGATCGTGATCTTGTTGGCCAGTGTGCCATTGGAGGCAAACTCGCCAATAACGTTTTGCGCCGAGAATCCACCGCTGCCCGAGCTCGTCATTGTCGTGCTACAGAGCGTCCCACGCACGTATACGACATCACCCGCCGCAAGCGTTACCGGCGAGGCTGGCATACCAGTGCCGCCGCTTCCGCCCGATACCTTGGCTAGTGATTTGAATGGCGCGGCGTACGTGCCTGCGTTGGCGTCATTCCCGGAGTCACAGTTAACGTGATAGCAGACGCCGGACCCTGTGGCCTCGCAGGTGATGGCCGATTGAGCGACACATGAGGAATAGGTGCCGTTGGTAGCGTGGCATTGATGAATCTGCCCGCCGGTGCATCCCGCTGCGGTCCAGACGCCGGGGAAAACAAATTTGTTGGTGTCGTCGCAGTCAATGGCGGTTGAGCCTGCGGTCCCTAGCTGGCCGTTTGAGGTATAGCCGTCGTTATCTTGGTCGGCGCCGGGGCAAAGAAGGTCGCATCCGGTGCCTGAAATGCTGTAGCCGTATCCGGCTGGGCAACTGCCGAAAGTGCCGTTTGCCGTGCCCATCGTGTTGCCCGGCTCATCCAGCCCACTGCCGCAAAGCTCCGGCGCTACCGCAAACGCGGTGCCAGGAAAGAGCAGCAATAGGGCTAGGAGCTTTCTCACTCGATGTCCTGAATGATTGAGAGCCCAATGGTAAGGTCGTCGGTTGCTCCATAAGTAGGCGCAGCATCACACACCAAATAGGCGTAAATACTTTGGTCGGTGTCAGTGAAGACGGGCACAGATAAGGCTCGGGCGATTGAATAGCCTCGCGTGGAAGTAGAATAGGTCTTATGTATAGCTATAGGCACAATCGCAAAGCACTTTCGCAAGTCAGCAGCCGACAAGTTAAACGCGGCGTTATCGGCAATCACAGAAGGTGCCGAGTCAAACAGGAACAGCGTCAGCGCCTTTTGCTGCTTGGCGTTGTCATAAACCATAACCTCGCGCAATTCGCCGCTGCCTGGCTGCGACGATAGAGTAGCCGAAAACGTCAGTAGACCGCCGATCACGTCTCCTGCGGTATAAGCGCCAGCCGTTACGGTAGGCGTTAAATATAAATCTGTTGGTTTTCTTCGTTTGATTGTGGCCATTATTTCCTTCCTTCTGTCATTTTGTCGCCGCTCACTAGGCGCGGGTCACCTATGTCTTCGACCGCAATTACATATTGCGGCACAGCGTATTGGCTTGAAAAATAGTAAAAGCCGTTTGCCGGATTGCGCACGCCATATTCGAAATCACCAACGCCTCGCGGCGCTGCCGAGCTAATCAGCGCCAGCTCCAGAACATCATTTCCGTCTGATATTTTCGCGAAATCGTAATTAGCGGTGCCGGTATCTGCCGTTCTTATTCTCGACGCAACGAGAAAGCCATAATCGGTTTGAACGAAATCCCAAAGAAAACTTCCAGCGGGAATAGTTATAGGCAAAGAGGTGGAGAGGACGGCCCCGGCCTTTGTGACCCGAAATACGGTAGTGCCATAGCTGCGCTCATGTATCCAAAATATATCGTCAGGCGTGCGATACATGATGCCACCGCTGCTATCAACGCCAGTATCGACGCTAGACTGCTCTACGCCGGAAGTGTTGAAACTTTTTAAGTACAGGTTATTGCTCGCATCGTATGTGTTGACCCAAAGTAAACCATCGCCACCATCTATGATGCCGCTGGCCGAATGACCAACGGTAATAGCGTACTCAGTTATCGTTCCGCCCGTCGTGCATTTGCCGATATATCCACCGCCAGCGGCGGCAAACCAGATATTTCCGTCTGGGCCGATGGTCAAGCTCCAAGGGATCGATGCGCTCACTAACGCATATTCGGAAAACACGCCGACCGGCGTCATTTTAATGATAGAGTTGCGCCCGTAGTTCACCATCCATAAATTGCCGTCTGGGCCAAGCAGCAACTCCGAGCCTGTAATATTTGTCGTGATCGGCGCAGAGGTATAAACGGTTTGCGTTCCGTCTAAATCCAATCTTGTGACACTGCTGTTGGAAAGAAAATAAATCACGCCGTCAGCTGTGGCCGCGATCTTTTGAGAGGTGTTTGCCACCGTCGTATAAGAACGCTCCAAAAACACATTACCTCCGACGCACGAAAAAGGCCCAAATGCGGCATAAAATCCAACCAAGAGGAATAAGAAAGCCGCCCTTGGGATTAGGCTCATATTGTTCGTAATCTGCGGGATCATAGACCATGGTCACTGTGATTTTTGCTTTACGCTTGCACCAAGGCCGGTTACAGACGCCAGAACGCCGGTCAAAAACTCAGGCGAGGTCAGCAGCGCTGCAAGCGCGTGCATCGCGGTGTCTGCCTGCTCTTGGGTTGCTAGGTTCTTCATCACTAGGTAGCCGCCTACCCACGTGAGAAGGTGACGGATGACGCCACCCAGATACTTTGACAGCAGCGCCTTGCGAAGTAGCTCGACCGGATTCAGTTTGCCGAGAATGTCAGATATTACGCTCATAGTGCTCCCTCTTGATTAAGGCCGACCGATTCCTCGGCCTGCTCTTCTTGCGCCACTTCTTTTTCCTCCGCCGCAGTAAATGTGCATCCAACCGGAGCTACTTCAAAAAAGTTTGGCCCGTTTTGAATAACGCCGGAACAAACTTGCGTGACGGCAAAGCCAGCACTTCCTGCCAGCTCAACCGGCTCGCATTCAAAGCGACACTCGGCCTCCCCGTTTTGGCTGTTGTTGTTTTGGTTTTGAGTAACGGTCTGACTAACCGATACTTCCGCTCCACCACCACCGCTACAAGCGGTAAGGCAGGAAGAGATGGATAAGACAAGAAGTCCTAGTAGCGCCGGAATTAGCTTCATAGCATCTCCTCGATAAAGCGCACCGGAAATTCTATTTCTTGCCTAAGCTTGTTTCCAGTGCGGTGACTCGCTTATCAAGCCCTCTGACTTCGCCTTCGAGTGAGAGTAAGCCCCGTTGAGCGGAGGCTTGCTCTCTTTCGAACCATCCGACATTGTGCTGTAACGACCAAGCAAGAAGGCCGAGTAGAGCAGAGACACCCAACATAAGAAGCTTGTCCAGTTTGTTCCCCACTCTGCCCACATTGCATTCCCTCAGACTAGGAAGAGCTGGTTACTTGCATCACCCGAACAACACCAACCCACGCCCATGTTTCAGCGGCGATACCAGCGACCTTAACTTCGATGGTATCCGCCGTATCGTTGGCAACAATAGTAACAGCAGGTGTTCCGCTAGCGTTTTCAACGTCAGAGCCACCAGTTGTTCCAACCACCGCAACCGTTCCAGCGTTGTTTGTCACAGCCTGGAATTTCTGGGAAACAATCCCATCGGCATTGGCTCCCACCTTCTTCCCAATTATCTGAACCCAAACGCCAAGCGTTGTGCTGACAGGGCATGCCTTGGTGAAGATAACGGTAGCCGTTGCATCGGTCGTGGTTAGCGATACCGTCTGCTCAAACAGGTCAGACCCGGCATATCCAGAGTGGGACTTAAAGCTTTTTACGCCAGTCGAGCTTCTTGTCTCTACCTGAGTTCCGTTAAGCGTTAACGAAAACTTCCCAGTAGCCGATTCTGAGTAAATATCAACATCTTTTGGTGTGCGAATGGTAACAAGGTCCTTGCTAACTTCGCAGCCGTATTTTTCTGCCATGATCTATCTCCTAATATTCCGTTGGTGATCTAAAAACCAATAAGGTTAAGTGAAACAAAGCATCGACAGCAGTAGGCGAATTGGTTACGGTCTTCGTTAGAACCCTAACCGCCGAAGATGTGGCGCTAGAAATTTCCGCATAAGCGCCTGCCGTCAAGCTGATACATCCTACGACAATTATTGTCTGTCGAGCTGGCCTAACCAAAGTCAGCGTGTAGTCTCCAGTGCCATTGTCCGTTATTGTTGCGTGCTTGCGGCCAAAGCTAATAGCCGCAGTGGCTGTAACCCCATCCACTCGCAAACCAATAAGCTCTGGCTTTCGCTGCCTACTTCCAACTCCTTCCATTGATATCATTTCATATCCTCAAAGTGAGGGGGCTCGAAGCCCCCGGTGATTCAAAGCTATGTTAAGTAGTAGCTAGGCCGTAGATGAATCCTACATAAAACGGATTTATGCAGTTCTCCTTGTAGCAGACATAACGAGCTTCGTAGGCATCTCGGTCTTCCATTCGTAGGAATACCGTACCGTCACGACTTGCCCATCCCGGCTTCTTGATGTGTCGCATTTCCGCCATGTTGGTATTGATACCGACTACCATGTCGTCCCGAACAAATTTGTTCTTCAGACAAGTGATGTTTCCGGTTGCGCCAACATACTGAATCCCGCCAAAAGATACCCGAGCAATAAGGTCCGGGCTCGTCATCTTGTTTGGCCGAGGCTTTACTTCTACCGGCACGGGAAAACGTTTTTGGTCTTCCAGTAGCGAGATGTATTTTCGGTACTGCTTCGGCGAGAACACCAGGTGAGTGAAAGACTCGTCGCTGAGTTCTTCCATCTTCTCCACCATCTCGGTGATCATTTCGGTATCAAGCGGCGCAGACGAGGCGTTAACCTCTACCGGCTGCCAACGGTGCTCCTGAGCCACCCCGTAGTGCGTGGAGTTAGCGAAGATTCCGAGATACCCATAGGGGTCAGCATCCTTAGAACCCTGCATGTAAATGCTGTGGGTTCCAGCGCCGATACCAGTCAGGTCATCGGACCCGGTTCTTCGAGCCAGGGTCAAAAGCCCGCTAGACCGATCATACGCCGTAATCTCGAAATAGGATGCCAGGGTATTCACCTGAACGTAGTCACCCTTTTCGAAACACGCATCTCGCCGACCGTAGGTTCCAGTCGTGAGGATGGTCATGGTAGGCGCAGCCGCAGTTCCGCCAGCGGAGCCGGAGAACTGACCGAGGATACCAGTGCCGTCGTTAAACAGGATTCTGGAGTCGTTTCGGTTAAAGCTTTTTAGCTTCCCAGTGGTTTCTTGGTCGATTGCGCGAACAAAGGCCCACTCAGTCTTTTCCGAAGACTCAATGGTGAAACCGTCTACGTTAATGCGAGCGTAGTTTCGCTTCGCGGTGTAGACAGGCTCCAAATAGCCAGTGTTGTTAGCGACCGGCAACGTTCCGTCAGTCGAAGAACCAACACCGCCACCAAAGGTAATTTCTACCGGGTGCCGAGTATCCTTCCCGCCGATGGTTCCGAACGTCTTCTTATGAAGAGACGCTACGTTGTCGTAGGAGTTATAAAGGTTGTCAGCTAACTTAACGTAATTGCGCTTAAATATTGGATCATAATCGGTATCACCGATAGTGGTAATTGCCATTTTCCCTCATCACGAAAACAAGTTTTAAGTCATGATGGAGGAAATGACGGACCCTATCCGTCGCCCCAGATTCGATCATAGTGATCGCGTAGGGTTACTCCTCCACCGCTCTTTTTTTCTTGGTTCCGCGAACTTACTTTTTGGGAATTAGTCTTTCCCGACTTATTGTGTCGGTCTACCTTCCTACTTAAGCTCTCGCTAAGTCCCTTCTTTTTGTCATCTATCACCGATTTAACTAGGTTTCGTATGTCAGAATCGGAGAATTTATCTCCAGACACGGACTCCGCACTAGCTACGGCTTTAGATATCTTAGCCACAAAATCCCTATCAAACAATAGAGATTTATTGACCGAGGAAATTGCAGATTTAACACTCTTTTCATGTCTAATGCCTGCGGCATAATCGACTATATCCAGAGCGCTGAATTTGCCATTCAGCTTGCCTTCCGACAGTTTTTGTCTAACGTCATTGGCGGCAGCGAAAAAGTCGTCCATGGTCAGACCTTGGCTTTTTAAGGCGTTTTCTACCTCTGCTCGCTCCTTCTGGAACGACTCAGTTTGGGCAGCTTTTCCTTGCTTAATTCTGCCAAGTTCAGTCTGGAACTTAAATTTCCTATTCTCATTATACAACTCTCTCTCCCTATCTGTCATCTGAGAAAATTGCTCGGCATAAGAAATAGTTCTCTCAAGGAGGTCCTGAAGCACCTTCGCTGGCTCCTGGTTAGTCAGCAGCCCATAATACTGAGCTAAATCCTCGGGAGTTCCGTTCCTGGCGATATTCATGATCATTTCCAGGTTGTCTTTCGCGTCTTCCGCTTGACGCTCAAAGGCCCTGGCCTTCTCGGTGAATACCTGCTCCTTCTTGGCAAACTCCATGTATTTTCTGTCCAGGTCGGTGGCACCGGAGGCTCGGTTAATTATCTCCTGAAGCGGAAGCTCCTCCTTCTTGCCGTTTACCTTAACCTCAAAGACAGCATCTTTCGGGACCTTGTAGGTCTTCCCGTCTTTTGACTTTGCGGTTGCGTATTTTCCTTTCTGCTCTACCTCTTCCTCTTCCGGCTCGTCTTCTTCCGCGTCCTCCTCTTCGTCTTCGCTCTCTTCTTCCTCTTCCGGCTCTTCTTCCGAGTCTTCTTGTTCTTCGGCATCAGAAGCCTCAAACGTTTCGTCCTCGGCTTCCTCTTCCGGCGCTTCTTCTACCGGCGCTTCCTTCTTTTTTGGTTGAGGCTTTGCTTTTTTTGCTTCTTGCGGAAATTCCTTATCGTACTGCTCTACCGACATCTCCCGAAGAGCATCTAGATCGAGATGATCGCCATCTATTTTCCCGCCGCCTACAGAGACATTACTTCCTGCGCCTTGCTCGTCGCTCATTTTCGTTTTCCTTTAAGTTTTTTCACAATAATCGGGGCAGCAAGAATAATTGCCTCTTCGTCGTCGGCCATAATTCTTGCAAATTCTTTCTCTATTCTTATCCTCTCAATCTCCGCCATCTGAGCAGCGAGAAGTTTTTGCTCAAGCTCAATTCTTCTCTCTTCTCTCGCTAAGCGTTTTTGTCTTTCTTCTTCTCTAAGTCTTTGAAGGTCGGCCTCGCTAGCTTTAGGAATTTTATAGCCGGAAAACGGTTTCGATATTTCCGGCTGCGGAAGCTCGGGCGAGGTCGCTAATCTTCCTGGTTTTTTCCTGAAGCTAACTTCCGGTTCAACATACTGCTTTTTCTTTCTGCGAGGCGGTTTCGGCGCTTCTTCTTTAGCAACTTCTTCAGGCTTCGATAGTTCTCTAACAGTTTCAAGGCGGGACTTCTCAGCAGGCGTATGCGCTCTCGCTTCGACTGCTTTTCTGTAGGCCTCCGCATCAAAACCACCCTCACCGACTCCCGCAGTCCCCGATCCGTGGGCAACGAAATGTTTAAAATTTAGCAGAATTAATAGCGACATTACCCACCGCCAAGAAAAGGTGAGCGCCGGTTATCCATAACAATCCATTCTTTCAAAAGCTCACCAAGAAAATCCATCCAGTATCGTTTTACGAAAACAACTGGTGCGATGGTTCTTGCAGTGACTAACCTTCCTTGACTTCCTTTTCGATAGCGGCGCTCTCAATTTTCGCGAGTATCGCCTCCGCTCGCGCTTTGTCTTTTGCAGCTTTCTGTAGCGTCATTTCCGCGTCTTTGCCCTGCAAGCGCATCTCCTCCGCAAGGATTGCCTCTGTTCCCTCTTTAGCAAGAGTTGCAGCCAGCCTCTCCAGGTTCGGCGCTAGTAGCTGCTCCGGTATAGGCGGAATCTCTTCGCCCTTAGCAAGCGCCATAGCCTGCTTTTGCCGAAAGCCCTGAAGTATTCGGGCACCGCCGTTTGACAGCGCAACCGCTCGCCTCAATGCCGAAAGTAGTAATTCCGTTTTTTCCTTTTCTTCCATCATGTCCTCGCTACTAAGCGCCATCTGTCGTTTTGATAATGTAAAATTCCGCCGTGACCCGGCCCAAAAACGATTGTCCCGCCTCCCGGCGTTGCGAATCGGTTCGTTGCCGTGCCCTCCGTTCCCGATTCGTGAAGAATTGAAACGTTTGCAGATGAAGCATTGTTAAACGGGATTAGCTTATTGAACGAATCGGCGGCCATGCCGTGCCAATTTGTGGCGGTGCTTCCGGTAAACTGAATTGCTCCCGAAAGAGAAAGCTGAAGTCCTGTAATGCTAGCAGCAGTCGAGACGCCTTCAACCGCAAGGGAAAACCGACCAAGGCAGTTGATCGCGGTCGCGTTGTTTATCGTTGGCGCTCCCGCTCCTGTTCCCGAGTCAAAGGCAAATGGCTGGACAAACCAACCCGAAATAGCGCTATCGATATCAATGCCACTCCCGCCGGTGGTGAACATCCCACCGATTGCATAATCAAGCGTGCCGGTCGGCGTGCCCATAGCGCCATCGTCGGAAGTACCAGCGTCGAAAATTCCACCTATCAAATAGCCGCAGCTGCCGCCGAACCCGCCATGAGTTGACGTAAACAGGATGCCGGTCGCGCCATCCATGGTGCCGCCAGTCGTTGCGATCTCAGCGGCTCCGAAACCACCGATAACTGATGCCGGAATAATACCAGAGCCGAACGGTATACCCGTCCAGTCTACGTCACCAACGGCGCGAATACGCCCACCGAATCCGCCATAGATGCTGGCACCAATAAAACCCGCCGTGTCATCGTGCGGATTGATTTGCGCGGAAAATACTCCAAGGATTCGGATAATATCGAAGTATGTCGGATACTCATCACCGGAGATGCCCGTGATTTCGCTGGTGCAGGAGAATTTTTGCTCCGGTAGCGCGAAGAAATCATATGTGCCAGTCTGATCTCCGACCAGTAGACGATCGAACGTTGGATCGTAGCCCACTACGGGAGCGCCGGAAAATGCGCCGTCATCGTAGTATTGAAACAGGTAGTTACTGCCGTCTGGTGGATTAACCAGGTCGAGTTCTCCTTGAATGGCGTTAAATGCAAACGTCATTTAGAACTCCACGTCGAAATAGTTGTAGGTAAGTCCGGCGCGGCCAGTCCATGCCGTGGTGTAGGCGCTCGCGCCCTTGGCGTAACGCGCTGCCG